>NSIH01000009.1 GCA_002737315.1 Flavobacteriales bacterium | reverse complement strand
CCGCGCTACGTACATGATGAGCACCACGTTGGCCATCGCGCTGGTTTGGAACGAGATTCCAAAGATGTTGATCCATCGGCTTGCATTGGCTCCGCCAATGGTCCGGCCTTGGGCTAGGGTAAATACCAGCAGCCCCAGGGTGATGACCATGAGTATGCCCGCAAGGCTGCCAAAGAAGCGGTAGGGCGCGCGGTGAATGACAAAGGCTAGGCCCCAGCTCAGCACCACGTAGGCGAAGTAGCTTAGTGCTCCGCCGCCGCTGTAGACCGGCAGCAAGGAAAACAGCGATAGCAAGATCAGGCTCATCCAAACCTGGGTGCTCCCCTGAAAGTATGCGCTGAATCCCGGCTTTTCCATGATTTACAGGGCGCGAACGCAGGCTTTGAATTGGCTGCCCCGGTCTTCGTAGTTCTCAAAGAGGTCAAAGCTTGCGCAACAGGGGCTTAGCAGCACCGTGTCGCCTTTGCTGGCGAGTTGGTAGGCCATGCGCACGGCCTGTTCCATGCTCGCGGTCTCGGCAAGCAGGTGCACCCGACCCTCAAAGGCAGCGGCAATCTTGGAGTTGTCGGTCCCCATGGCCACTATGGCCTTGACTTTTTTCTCTACCAAACCATAGAGTTCGCTGTAGTCGTTCCCCTTGTCTACGCCACCGAGAATCAGTACGGTCGGGGTTTTCATGCTCTCCAGGGCGTAGTAGGTCGAGTTGACGTTGGTGGCCTTGGAATCGTTGACAAAGTGAATTCCCCCAACGTGCGCAACGGCTTCCATGCGGTGCGGGAGGCCTTCAAAGTGGGCGAGCGATTCGCGGATGGCTTCGTCGCGCACCTGGAGCAGCCTGGCCGAAAGTCCAGCCGCAAGGGCGTTGAAGGTATTGTGTTTTCCCTGCAGGGCGAGTTCGTCTATGGTCATGTCGGAGTTCGAGGTTCTAATAAGGTATTTTGGGGGTATCGGGGTCGCACCCTGAATCGGTAGCTCTTCAGGCATGGTGGTGTAGATGGGGTAGAGTCTTGCGGCAACCCGCTCGAGGTAGCGGCGGCTTACGGGGTCTTCGCCATAAAAGACAAAGGCGTCGTCGGCACTCTGGTGCTGTGCAATAGCAAACTTGGTTTCGGCGTAGGCCTCAAGGCTGCCGTACCGATCCAGGTGGTCTGGAGTGATGTTGGTTAGAACGGCCACGTCGGGCTTAAAGCTGGGGCAGTCCTCGAGCTGGTAGCTCGAAACCTCCAATACATAAATGTCTGCGTCGGGCTCGAGCAGGAGCCGGCCCGCACCAATGCCAATGTTTCCGCCCATTTGCACGTTGGCTCCGGCCTGCCGCAGGATGTGGCTAAGCCAAGCCGTGGTGGTAGTCTTGCCGTTGCTTCCGGTGATTGCGGCTATTTTGGCATGGCTCGGGCAGTTGCGGTAAAACCATTCTATGTCGGACCATAGGGGTATTCCGGCCTGCTTGATTGCCTGAACAATGGGATGGTTGGGCGAAATGCCCGGACTTTTTACTACCGCTTCGGCCCTGAGGAGCTGTTCTAGGCTGTGGTTGCCTTCTTCAAAGTCCACCTTGGCGGCCTCGAGCTCTGCCCTGAATTGGTCGCTTAGGGTTTTGCCTTCGCTCAAAAAGACTTGGATTCCGCGATGGGCAGCAAGAAGGGCGGCTCCAACGCCGCTCTCCCCGCCGCCAAGCACGGCAATTCGTTGGGGAAGGGTATTACGCACTTCCTTAGCGGAGTTTGAGGGTAATTAGGGTCAAAATCGCCAAAAAGATGCCCGAAATCCAGAATCGCGTAACGATTTTAGACTCGTGAAGGCCCTTTTTTTGAAAGTGGTGGTGCAGCGGCGACATCAAGAAGATGCGACGGCCCTCGCCGTAACGCTTCTTGGTGAACTTAAAGTAGCCCACCTGGAGCAGCACACTGAGGTTTTCGACCAAAAAGACTCCGGCCAAAATTGGAATCAGGAGCTCCTTGCGAATGGCTAGGGCAAACACGGCGATAATAGCGCCTATAGAAAGGCTGCCCGTGTCGCCCATGAATACCTGGGCTGGGTAGGTGTTGTACCAGAGGAAGCCAATAGCCGACCCCAGGAAGGCCGCGGCAAAAACGATCATTTCGCCCGACATGGGTATGTACATAATGTCGAGGTAGCTGGCAAAGACTACCGAACCGCTTACGTAGGCAAGTATCGCCAGCGTGAAGGCTATTATTGCGGAGGTTCCGCCCGCGAGACCGTCGAGGCCGTCGGTCAGGTTGGCGCCGTTGCTCACCGCGGTGATGATAAAAATTACTACCACCATGAAGACCAACCATGCCCATTCCTCTTTAGCATCCGACCAAAACACTAGGTCGGCGTAGTCGAATGTAGAGTCCTTGACCAGGGGGATGGTGGTGCGCAGGTGCTGCTCGGCAGGGCCAAAGCTGGGGCGGCCTGTGCTTACTTCGCCATAAAGAAGCTTGAGGTCGTTGGCGGCGACCTCCTCTTTCATGGTAACGTCGGGATGAAAGGCCAGCACGGCGGCAACTACGGCACCCAGGCTGACCTGACCGATTACCTTAAAAATGCCCCTAAGGCCCTGCTTGTTTTTGCGAAATACCTTGATGTAGTCGTCGGTGAATCCGATGGCTCCCATCCAAACGGTCGTGAGCAGCAGCAGCTGAATGTAGACGTTGCTCAGGTCTGCGACCAGCAGAACCGGAACAACAATGGCTGCCAAAATAATGAGTCCGCCCATGGTCGGGGTGCCGGCCTTGCTGAGCTGGCCCTCGAGACCAAGGTCGCGAATGCTTTCACCCACCTGCAGCTTGCGCAGTACCTTGATAAGCCGACCGCCAAAGGCCAGGCTGATGGTGAGCGACAGCAAAATGGCAAGGCCCGCCCTAAAGGTTAGGTAGCTAAAGAGGCCTGCACCAGGCAAATCATAGGGTCTAAGGGCATCAAAGAGGGCGTAGAGCATGGTTTATAGGGCGTTAAACTGGTCTTTGAGGGTGGCAACGTCGTCAAAAGGGTACTTGACTCCTGCGATTTCTTGGTAGGTTTCGTGGCCTTTGCCGGCGACCAAGATGACGTCTCCGGGCTTGGCGAGCTGCACGGCCAGTTTAATAGCCTGGGCGCGATCGCTGATTCTCAGCGTTCTGCGTTTTTGGACGGGGTCCAGGCCGGCTTCCATGTCGTCGAGAATGGCCTCGGGGTCTTCGCTGCGCGGATTGTCGCTGGTCAGTATGGCCTTGGTGCTTCGGTCTGCCGCAATGCCCGCCATTACGGGGCGCTTGCCCTTGTCGCGATCGCCTCCGCAACCCACTACGGTAATGATTTGCTGGTCGCCTTGATTGAGTTCCTGAAGCGTTTTAAGCATGTTCTCGAGCGCATCGGGTGTATGGGCATAGTCAACTATTCCCATGCGGCCTTCGGGCCCGGGAACCTTCTGGAACCGGCCGTCTACACTTCGCACCGCGCTAAGGGCTTGAAGCGCTTCGTCTGCCGGAATTCCCAGCTCAACGGCGACCCCATACATTGCAGCCATGTTGTAGGCATTGAATCCGCCAATGAGCTGCGACCAGCACTCCCGCTGGTTGATGCTCAGAAGCGTTCCTTGAAGGTGTGATTCTAAGACCTTCACCTTGATGTCTGCCGGGCGCTTGAGTGCATAAGTAATTTGGCGCGCCCCGCAATTCAGGAGCATGGTTTCGCCGTGCTTGTCGTCGGAGTTAACTAGGGCAAAGGCCTCTGGTGCCAGCCCGTCGAATAGCAACTTTTTGGCGGCCACGTAGCGGTCCATGGTCACGTGGTAGTCGAGGTGGTCGCGAGAAATGTTGGTGAATACCGCTCCGGCAAAGCGCAAGCCCGACGCACGGTGCTGCACCAGACCGTGCGAGCTCACTTCAATGAACACCACCTTGCAGCCCGCGTCCCTCATGCGCGCCAAATGACCCTGAAGCACCCAGGCATCGGGTGTGGTATGGGTTGCGGCTTCTTCGGCGGAGTTCACGCAGACCTTTACGGTGCTGATAAGGCCCGTTTTGGTTCCGCGGTACATCAGCATGTGGTAGAGCAGGGTCGCGGTCGTGGTTTTGCCGTTGGTCCCTGTTACGCCGACCACGCTCATGCTATGGCTGGGTTGGTCAAACCAGGAGCATGCAATTAGGGCATAGGCCTCGGCACTGTTGTCGACCACAATCCAGGTAACGTTGGCGGAGGGAGCGCTGGGAAGCTCCTCGACTATCAGGGCCCTTGCGCCTGCTGCCAGTGCCTGATCAAGGTAGTGGTGTCCGTCGGAATGACTGCCCCGTATTGCGATAAAAAGGCTATCGGCACGCACGCTGCGGCTGTCGGATGCCACGAATTCCACCGCCAAATTGGTGCTGCCCTGCACGTCGGTCAGGCGCAGGCCATAGAGCAAGTTCTTCAGCAGCTTCATCCTAAAATCAGCATAATGGTTTTGCGCCCGACGCCAGGATTCCAGGATAGCACGCGTCCGTTCCCCTTGGTTTGCACCGTGTAACCCTTGCGTTCGAGCAGTCGCAGGGCGTCGGTGGCCTTCCAGCCGGTCCAGTTGGGCATGGTTCCGCGCTCAAGGTCGGCTTCGGCATCAGCCCATTGCTTTTCGCTCGACGCAGACTGCTTTTGGGCAACGTTTTCTAGCCCCTCCGTCCAGTAACCCTTGGGCGGGGCCTGCTCGTCGGGAATAAATCGGGTAATGCCCACCGCGATGTCCTGAAAGACCGGCGCAGCAACCACGTTGGCATAATAGCCCATGCTTTTAATGGGCCGTGAAACCACCACTACGCAAGAATACTTGGGATTGTCCGCCGGAAAGTAGCCCGCAAACGAAGCCTGGTAGCCCATTTTCTCCGGATTCCAGTACTCCAGCTGGCAGGTACCCGTCTTGCCGGCGAGCTTTAGCGAGTCGAGCCGGATGTTGGTAGCGGTTCCGCGCAGCACGACGTTCTCCATGAGGCTGCGGACCTTGGCTACATTCTCCTTGGACGCAATGCTGCTGCGAATGTATTCCACTTCCGATTCGGCAACGACCTGACCGCGGTCTATCGTTCGCTCCCAGAGGCGGGGCCTCACCATCTTGCCTTCGTTGGCCAGGGCATTGTAAAAAACCAAGGTCTGAAGGGGCGTGCACTGCACTCCGTAGCCAAACATCATCCAGGGCAGGGTGGTGCCAGACCAGCGAGCGCTGCTTGGCTGTGGAATGAAGGGCTTGCTCTCGCCGTTGACTTCGATGCCTGTTTTTTCGCCCAAGCCCATTTGGTACAGGCGATCAATAAATTCCTGCGGGTTGGCGGCATACTTGGGGTAAATTGCCTTAACTACTCCGGTATTGCTCGATACTTCCAAGGCGCGTCCGAGCGAAATCACGCCGTAGCCGCCTTTGTGGGAGTCGTTTACTTTTTTGCCGTAGACCATATAAACGCCTCCGTCGGTATCGACTTTGGTGGCGGTGTCTACCACGCCGTCTTCGAGTGCGGCCAAAAGGGCAGCAAACTTGAACGTGGATCCGGGCTCGGTTCGTTCCCAGACGGCATAGTTCCGAAGCTCGGTGTAGTTCGAGTCGCCTTTTTCGCGTCCCAGGTTAACCATTGCGCGGATTTTGCCCGTGGCCACCTCCATCACAATCACGCAACCGTGTTCCGCCTGAAACTGCTCCAGTCGCTGCAGTAGAGCCCGATGCGCAATGTCTTGAATGCGTGTGTCAAGGGTAGTTTCGATGTCGGCTCCGTCGCGCGGTTCCACCTCGTAGTTGGCCTCTAGCGGCTTCCACTGGCCCTTGCCAAAATGCTGCATCCACCGAAGTCCGTTTTGACCGCCCAATACTTTATTGAAGGTGGCCTCGAGTCCGGCCTTAGCGTCAGGCCTCCAGTAGCCTATGGTCCGCTCGGCCATCATGCCAAGCGGCATGAGCCGGGTGTAGCGCTCCTCTGCAATTAAGCCGTGTTCAAACGGACCACCATCAAAGAGTGCCAGGCTAAGCACCTTGCGGTACATACTAAAGCTCAGGTTCTTAGCGATTAGCGCATAGCGTTTTTTCTCGCTTTGCTGCTCCTTGAGGTAGGTCAGCCATTCCCAGGCACTGCGCTCGGGCAAAAGAAGCTGCAGCCCAATGGCGGTCTTGTTAATGCTCTTATCAAAGTGCTCCTTGCTCACCAGCGAGGCATCCCAACGCAGCTCGTACACGGGCATCGAGGTGGCCAGCAGTTGCCCGTCAGAGGAATAGATATTGCCCCGGCTCGCCTGCACCGTGCGCCGCTGCACTACCCTGTCTCGGGCGGCTTCGCGCAGTGCTGCACCGTCGCGAATCGAGACCACATACAGCTTGACCAGCACCGCAACGGCAAACAAGGCCAGGAATGCACTAATGCCCGCGACCCAGCGCGAACTCAGTCGGTCGGGGTCATTCGGCTTCATCCTTGGGTTGAATTATGCGTTCTGGAGCCTTAGTTGGCGGAACCATGCCCATAAGTTGGGTTCGTTCGCGCACGGAACTTTCGGTTCCCAGTAGCATCAGGGTAGATTTGGCTTCGAGGTACTCGGATTTGATTTCGCTCAGTTCTGCCGACAGTTTGCTTATTTGGCGCGACTGCTGCTCGGCCTGGTGGGCCCAAAAAATTGCCAGAACCCCTAACGCGCTTAAAAATCCCACAAAAGGCAGGTTGCGCACCACATAGGGATGCCCCAAGAAGGTACCCCTCAGTACGGAGGTCAGGCGCAGGCGATCAGAGTTCTCAGCCATGGCTTACCTCAATTTTTTCTGCCGCGCGCAGCCTTGCGGAGCGCGACCTTGGATTTTCTTCAAGCTCCTCGAGTCCTACGCTGACGGGCTTGCGAGTGAGTACCTCAAAGGGAACGAGCCGGCGACCAAAGCTGTCTCGGTCGGCCTCTCCTTGGCAGCGGCCCTCGCGCATTAGGTTTTTTACCCGGCGGTCCTCAAGGCTGTGGTAGCTCATGACAACCAAGCGGCCTCCGGTTTTGAGGCTGGGCACGCAGTCGGCCAAAAAGGCCTCAAGTACTTCCATTTCGCGGTTGACCGCGATACGTATGGCCTGAAAAACCCTCGTGGGCAGCTTGGCATTCCGGCCTCGGCTGCAGAAGGGCTCGATGACTAGCCTGAGCTCTGCCGTGGTGGTCAGGGGCAGGGCCTTCAGTATGGCGGCGGCAATGCCGGCCGGTCGCTCCACGTCGCCAAATTCGGCCAAGACCTTGCGAAGCTCCAGTTCGCCCACTTCACTCAGCCACTCGCTGGCGGGCTGGCCGGCCTCGGGGTTCATTCGCATGTCGAGCGGACCCTCGTATTTATGCGCAAATCCGCGCTCAGGCTGGTCGAGCTGATGGCTACTCACCCCCAGGTCAGCCAGAATGCCGTCAACCTGTGGGGCCCCGTGAAGCTTCAAAAACCGTTTGAGGTGCTCAAAATTGTGAGGAACTAGGGTAAATCGTGAATCCTCGAGGGCGTTGGCTCCCGCGTCGGGATCCTGATCGAAGGCAATAAGCCTCCCCTTGCTGCCCAGGGCCTCGAGCATGGCTCGGCTGTGTCCGCCGCCGCCAAAGGTGGCGTCGATGTAGGTCCCGTCAGGGCGAAGGTTTAAAAAGTTAAGGCATTCGGCGAGAAGAACGGGCTTATGGTAGCTCATGGTCTCTATTTTGGTCGCCCATTACCTCTTCGGCCAACTTAGCAAAGTCAAGGTCGGTTGGATTTACCGCCGCCTCATAGGCCGTACGACTCCAAATTTCTAAACCAAAAGTGGTACCCGAGAACACTAGATCCTTCCCGAGGCCTGCATAAACGGCCAGGTCCTTGGCAATAAGAATCCGCCCAGAACCGTCGAGCTCCACCATCTTGACGCCGGCATGAAAGAGCCGCACAAAATCCGCGTTCTTTTTAACAAAACGGTTGAGGCCGCCAATTTTATCAGAAATACTCTTCCACTGGGCCATGCTGTGCAGCTCAAGGCAGGGACTAAAAACGCTTCGCTTGAGCACAAACCCCTCACGAGCAGCTGCATCCAGTTGGCGCTTGAGGCCAGCTGGGAGCAAGACGCGGCCTTTGGCGTCCATACTGCATTCGTATACTCCGAGTACGGAATTCATGGGTTTAGGTTGATTAGTTGCATCAAAAGTAGTAGTTTCTCCCACAAAAACCCACTTTCTCCCACTATTGTGCATAACTTTTGTCTTTTGCCCCTATTCTATTTATTTTTAACGCTTTAAGAATCTAATCTGCCTAAAATTTTACCGGCCCTGAGGCTGTCTTATGCTGCTTGTTGCAGGCCGCCGTCGGTGACTGTCTAGGTCGTACTCTCGCCCCATCCCGCGCATCCCTGCCCTATCTTTGCCAAAGATTTAGTACTTAAAATAAATGATTGTTAGCGAAGGCAAATTCGAATACCTCACCGAGGGTAGCGGAACTCCCCTGATTTTCCTCCACGGTCTCATGGGGAACTTGACCAACTTTCAGCATCAGGTGGACTACTTCAGCGTTCGCGGCTACGAGGTGGTGATACCCCTGCTCCCTCTCTACACCATGCCTTTGGCGACTACTTCGGTAACTAGCTTAACTAAGTTTGTCAAGAAGTTCATCGACCATAAGGGCTATACCAAGGTGATTCTGGTGGGCAACAGCCTTGGTGGTCACATCGCCCTTCTTTTTCAAAAACTCTTCCCTGACTACCTTTTGAGCATTGTGCTTTCGGGCTCGAGCGGACTTTATGAGGCGGCAATGGGTAACAGCTACCCCCGTCGTGGCGACCGAGCCTACATTGCAGAGCGCGTCCGCGACGTCTTCGCCGTTAAGGAGGTTGCTACCGAAGAACTCATAGATCAGGTCTTCGATACCGTTAACGACCGCATGAAGGCCATCAAGACCCTGTACATATCCAAGTCGGCGATGCGCCACAATATGGCAGAAGACATTGCGTCCTTCCATTTGCCGGTTTGCTTGATTTGGGGCAGGCAAGACGCCGTTACTCCTCCGGAGGTGGCCGATAAGTTTCACACACTTTTGCCCAACTCCGACCTTTTTTGGATTGACAATTGCGGCCACGCCGCAATGATGGAGCATCCGCAAGAGTTTAACATCATTGTGGACGAGTGGCTCAAGAAGATCGAGGTCGCCTAAATCTTCACGCGGAATTTGTTCTGTCCTCCCCGAGGGTTGATGAGTGCCCCGAATGGGACATTCCGGAGTATGCCTTTATTGGACGGTCCAATGTAGGCAAGTCTTCGCTGATCAATAAGCTTGTGGGCCGCAAAGGTTTGGCAAAGACTTCGGGTCGACCGGGCAAAACGCAGCTGATTAATTTGTTTAAAATTGACCGAGGGACTTGGGTTCTTGCCGACTTGCCGGGCTATGGCTACGCCAAGGTTAGCAAGGTCCTCAGAGGTTCATTCAGCACCATGATTGGCCGCTACGTGCGGGAGCGCAAGAATCTTGCCCTAGTATTTGTGCTTATTGATGGCCGTTTGGACCCCCAGCAGGCCGACTTGGATTTTCTCAAGCAGTTGGGCCTCTGGGAGGTTCCCTTTGCCCTGGTATTCACCAAGGCCGATAAGGTCTCGGGTTCTGTTTTGATGAAGAATCGCGCCGCTTTTGAGAAGGCATTTTTGGCAGACTGGGATGAGCTTCCTCCCTGGTTTCAGACCAGCGCCGAGACCGGCTACGGTCGAGACAAGCTTCTTACCTACATTGAGTCGGTTAACCTCCAGCTCCGCGAATCGGGTCCATTAACTTAAGGCGTTCGCCAAATTGGCGCGCAAATCCGCGAAGATCCGAGGCAGCTTCGGATTCATTGGTCGCTCGCTCCAATCCGTCGGCAAGGGCAAGCAGGGTTTGGTGGTACATCTTTTTCATGTGGTCCACGCTCATTTCTTTGGTCCACAAATCAATGCGCAGCAGCTCTTCGGCTCGGTCGTCCCAGACCGAAAGCATAATTGCTTGGGTGTCTGACTGTTCTACGCCGCCGTCGGGCGCCGACCATTGAATGCGTTCGGGGACTCGGTTGGCGTCCAGGTCGATTTCGAGGTTTATACTGGATTTCATGGTCGGTAGTTGGATTGCTTGAGAATTTCAGCGCTCTTGGGGCTGGCTTCGAGTACTTCCCAAAGGCTTAGTTGCGGATTGCTTCGCCAGTAGGCCTGCATAATGCGCCAGCCGAACCAGACGCCAATTTGTCCGGGGATTTCTTGGTCGCGCTCGCTCCCAATTTTGCTGAATGGCGCGACTTCGACCAGTTTGCGCTTAAGGTCTGCACGGTTGTCAAACAGCCAGCGTTCGCGCGCCAGGGTCTTCCAGAGGGCCGCTTCATTCTCCGCAACAAAGGCCTGCTGGTCGGCAGAATAGGTGAGGTAGAGGTAGGCATCTTCTTCGCCTAACACCGTTTGAATAAAAAGGAGCTGTTTGCCCCGGCGGAGCATTTCGTCAAGCAGCAGTCCGCCACCCGATGGAGTCGGTACGTAGAGGGCAGCGGCCATAGCACTGTAGATCCGCATTGGGTCGTGGCTTTTGCGCAGGTAGGCGGATTCGTTGCCGTAGAGTGGGTGCTCCGAGCCCAAAAATCGATCCCAGGCGACAAAAAGCGCTCCCTCTGTTTTAAGTACGTCAAACTCTTCGGCTCGAGAGATGTAGGTGTAGACGCGAAGTCCGCTTGGCGCACCCTGTAGCCCATCGATGCGGTCGAGCATTTGCATGGTTCGCCGGTCAAAATCGTCCAAGGGCTTGCGAACTTTTTTGGCGTCGGTCCAGAGTTGCCGAAGCCCCTTGTCGAGCAAATAGGGCGGGAGGTTTTCGCGCCAGTTTTTTTCAAAAATAAGCGGGTGCCGCGGAGCCATAGCCTCGAGCTTAACCAGCATGGCAGCGGAGTCAAGATCGAGCAGGGAGTCTGCGAAATGCACGATGCGCAAGGGGTCTTGGTCCGCAAGAATGGCGGATTGCGCCTGGGCTTGGGCCTCTTCTCCCGCGTCGGTCCATGGGTCGTTGCGGCAGGCAGAAAGCCAAAGGGCTGCGCTTGCAGCGAACAAAACACCTAATTTTGGCGTCCTTAGTAGCATAACCCAAAGGTAGTCCGATGAACGTCCCCTCCCTAACCCAGCATATTGTTCAATGGCTTAGTGCCTATGCCGACCAGGCAGGTGCAAAGGGATTTGTAGTGGGAGTGAGCGGTGGAATTGATTCTGCCGTCACTGCCGGACTCTGTGCGGCCACGGGACTTCGCGTTAGGCTCCTTGAAATGCCCATTCACCAAGATGCCGACCAGCTAGGCCGCTCGCAGGAATGGATGAATCACTTGGCGCAGCGGCACCGCGATGTGACTCCCCGTCGCATTGACTTGAGCGAGGTTTTTGACGCCCATTCTCAGGCCATGGGTCTTGATGCATCGCCAACGCGGGATCTCGCCCTGGCCAATACCCGCGCCAGGATTCGCATGGCAACGCTCTATGCGGAGGCCCAGAGCTACGGCCTGCTCGTCGCGGGGACCGGCAACAAGGTGGAGGATTTTGGCGTTGGATTTTTCACCAAATACGGAGATGGTGGTGTTGACCTAAGCCCCATTGCAGGCCTCTACAAATCGCAGGTTTATCGGGTGGGCGAGCATCTGGGGGTGCCAAAAAATATCCTCGAGGCAGCACCCACCGACGGGCTTTGGTCCGACGGACGCACCGACGAGGATCAGCTGGGCGCTACCTACGCCGAGCTCGAAGTAGCCATGGAATTCAGCCTGCTTCAGCATTGGAATCCGTCTCTGGTGCGCAACGATCTGGAGTGGGCTCGGGCTCTCGGCGCAGAGGGTCGCTCTTTGGAGGTTTTTGCGCTGTACTGCCAGTTTCACCGGGCCAACCTTCACAAAATGCGGCCCATTCCGGTTTGCGAAATCCCCAAAGACCTGCTGGTCTAGCGGCCCATGGTAAAGGGCAGGGGGTCACCCGTGGTGCTCGAGGGCAGCGCAATACCCAAAATCATGCTCCAGGTTGGCGCCATGTCTCGTGGATGCACGCGCTCCCATCGGTCTGAATTTGCTGGAATGCCAGGACCCATGAAGACCATGGGCACGTGGGTATCGTAGCTATGGCCCGACCCGTGGGTACAGCCTTCTTCTCCGTAGTCCATGTGGCCTGACTTGAGTTCATAAAATACCTGACCGCTTCGGGCATCAAAGGCATTGCGACGCATGGCGACCTTAGGATCGCAAGAAGTGCGCACCTCCTCGGCAGTCCAGGCCATCTGGACGGCGGGGTGCTGCATTATGGCGTCGCGCACGAGTTCCCAGTCGTCGTCGTCACGGCTCTTGAGGTGAATTTGGTCGTTGCCCATATACACTACACCGGGCTCGTCCAGATCAAGTGCAGCGATAAGCAGGCTGAGTTGCGCCTCAAGCGCTCTGCCATTCCAATTCTGAACGGCAAAACCATCCAAGGCGGCTTGGTTGGAGTTGTCGCAGGAACCGTGGTCCGCCGTGAGCGACACGTAGTAGTTTCCGCGGCCAAGCCTGCGGTCCAGTTCGTCAAAAAGCTGGCCCAACTGCAGGTCAAGGCGCAGGTAGACGTCCATCAACTCTTGCGCGCGCGGACCCATCAGGTGACCCAGGTGGTCGGGCGTTGAGAACGATAGGGCGAGCACGTCGGTATGGGTTCCGCGGCCGAGGTTTTCTGCTTCTAGTGCGGCAAGGGCCACGTCAATAAGGATTTGGTTGCCTTGCGGCGTGTAGCGAATCAATCCGGGGTTACCCGCACCAAGCCCTGCTAGGTCATAGGGGAACTTGCCAGAGTTGGATCCACGAAGTTTGCCTTCAAAGGGACGCTCGTCAGGCCCTGTGAATGCCTCGTAGAACGAGGGGGCCATTAGGCGCTCCCAGGTGCCCTTGAGGTAGCTGGCAGGGTTGTGGTCCCTATTGAACGATTCAATCCATGCAGGGAGCTGCGAGGCGTAGTGCGTAGAGGTCACAAAACCTACCATATCGTCCATCCAAAATGCCGCGTCGCCGTAGTGGCCGGCTGCAGTGATGGCGCCGCGGTCCTTAAGCGAGAAGGCAAAAACTTTGGATGCACCGACACTGGCCCATTCCAGTTCGTCGGTCCAGGTGGTCGATCTTATATTCTTGGGACTTCTCTTGTCGGATTCTCGCGTGCTCCCCACGGGCTGCACGTCGAGGTCTTCGACGCAGTAGACCGAGCGACCTAGGGCAGGATCGTACCAATCGTTCCCGATGATTCCGTTGCCCGAGGGATCAGTGCCGGTATAAACAACCGCATGCCCGGGCCCTGTGTAGGTAGGCGAGTGGGTGTAGTGGCCGTTGCGGAATACCTGCCCCTCGCTAATTAAACGCTTAAAACCGCCGGTGTAGAGCGAAGCGAAGCGGCTTAAATAGTCCGCACGCATTTGGTCCACCACAATAGAAACCGCCAGCTTTGGCTGGGCCTCGCGACCCGGTGAAGTTGTTTTTTTTTGAGCTTGAACTGGTGCAGCAAGCACCAAGGCAGTCAGAATGGTCCAGTAAATTCGCATGAGTCAAATATAGATCAGGCTTCTTGAGCGGCTGTTTTGGCAGTATTAAATCGCTCTTGAGCCTCCGCCCAAACTTCAAAGTGGGCATGAACGCGGTGCTGCAGCTCCTCGTAGCCTTTAAAAAATTCAGGATCCATGCTGCGTTCCTTAAACCGTTCTGGGCTAGCTACTTCCGCATCGAGGGCGTCCAGCTCGGCCTGAACCTGTTCGTAGGCGCGCTCGGAGGCTTCCATTGCCTTTTCTGCGGTTCGCAGTTCGGCGTCCAGGCGTTTTTGCTCCTCTCGGTTGCGTGATGCGCCTGATTTTGCGGTCGCGGTTGCTGCAGCCGATGCAGCGGCAGCCGAGGCCGCCGCCTTGCGCGCACCCGCAACTTCCATGGCCCGAAGGGATTCGAGCTTGCGCTGTTCTAAGAAGTACTCGATTCCGCCTAAATAAGGCTTGACCTTGCCGTCGCGAAACTCAAAGGTCAGGGTGCATAGCCCTTCCATGAATTCCCGGTCGTGCGAAACAACGATCAGGGTACCGTCGAACTGCAGTAGCGCCTGCTTGAGCACGTCCTTGGCGGCCATGTCCAGGTGGTTGGTTGGCTCGTCAAGAACCAAGAGGTTGATTGGATTCAGCATTAGCTGGCAGAGCGCAAGTCGGCCGCGTTCGCCACCGGACAGCACTCGCACTTTCTTCTCTACGTCGTCTCCGCCAAACATAAAGTTCCCGAGCAGGTTGCGTGCGTTTCTGCGTATCTCGTCCGGAGCCGCGTCTTCAATGGTCTGCAGGACCGTTTTGGTTCCGTCCAGTACCTCAGCCTGATTTTGAGCGTAGTATCCCATTTTAACCTGGTATCCCCACTCGATGCTTCCCTCGCATTCCAGGCCTTCAGCCAGAATTTTAACTAAAGTGGACTTTCCCTGTCCGTTTTGGCCGACAAAGGCAATTTTTTGGCCCCGTACAAACTCCAAATCAAGGCCTTTCAGCACGTGCTTGGTGCCGTAGTGCTTGTGAATTCCCTGCAGTTTGGCGTTGATTTTGCCCGAATGCGGTGCAGGCGGAAACTTAAACCGCATCTGCCTATTGTCTTCGTCGTCAACCTCAATAACCTCGATGCGGTCCAGTTTTTTAATCAAAGACTGGGCAAAGGCGGCCTTGCTGGCTTTGGCGCGAAAGCGGTCAACCAAATCTTGGGTATTCTTAATTTCTTTGTCTTGATTCACCTTGGCTTGTCGCTGCTTTTCGCGAATTTCGTCGCGGAGCGTCAGGTACTTGAAGTAGGGAACATTGTAGTCATAGCTCTTGCCCAGTACCAGCTCGAGGGTGCGGTTGGTCGCGTTGTTCAAGAAGGTTCGGTCGTGCGAAACCAGAATGATGGCCTGGTTGCTCTGGGCCAAGAATTCCTCAAGCCAGAGGATGGATTCAATGTCTAGGTGGTTTGTGGGCTCGTCCAAAAGGAGCACGTCGTGCTGCTGAAGCAGGATTTTAGCCAGCTCCACCCTCATCTGCCATCCGCCCGAGAAGGAGTTTAGGGGCTGGTGGAAGTCAGTGGATTTAAATCCGAGTCCGTTTAAAACCCGTTCGAGGTCGGCCTGGTAGGTGTATCCGCCTATGTGCTGAAAGCGCTCTTGAGCATGGTGAAAGCGCTCGAGAAGGTCCATGTAGGCGTCGCTTTCGTAGTCCGTGCGGGTTCCCATTTCGAGGGTCATGGATTCAATGTTCGCCTCTAAACGCTTAATTTCCACAAAGCTTGACGCGGCCTCGTCCCAGACGCTCGACAGGGGAGCCGGGGGCATATCCTGAGTCAGGAAGCCAATGCTGAAGTCGCTTGGGCAGTTGATGCTCCCGGAGTCGGGGCGCATCCGGCCGGCAATGAGCTTGAGGAGGGTAGATTTTCCGGCGCCGTTACGGCCCACTAGACCGATGCGGTCGTTGGCATTTACCTGGAACGAAACTCCTTTAAAAAGGTCTGATCCGCCGAAGCTTAGGCTAACTTGAAATATACTCAGCATGAGGGTCACAAAAGTAGTACGTTAAGGGGGCTGCGGCGGGTAAATTTGCAGTCCATAGTTTTAAGTCCAGTATTTCATGAAGTTGATCGGTAAAGGCAGCAAGTCCTTCAGCATTTTAGCTGCAAAATGCCCCCAGTGTCACGAGGGCGAGATGTTTCAAAACCCCAATCCCTACCGCTTGGCTAGCATGTTTGATATGCACGAAGAATGCAGCGTATGCGGACTCGTGTATGAGCCAGAACCCAATTTTTACTACGGAGCCATGTATGTTTCCTATGCATACACCGTGGCGCTTTTTGTGGCGGTTTATGTAACTTTTGCGGTTTTCTTGGGCTGGACTATGTGGCCAACCGTGGGAGCGCTCGCGATTACTTTAGTGGCACTCGGGCCCTTTTTGTTTCGCGTCGCACGCGTGACCTACCTAAACATTTTTGTGCGTTTTGACCCCAAGGCAGTCAAAAAGTCTTAAAATTTAGCGGAATTCCAAAGCTCGGTGGCCAGAAGCGGAGCGTGAAGGGTTCCCCGCGAACCTAAGCCGTTGAGCAGTCCCAGTCCCTTGAGCTCGGGGTGCCATCCCCAGCGCGGACGCCGGTCTTTAGTGGTCGGTCGAATACCGGTCCAGGCATCTAAAACTTGAATTTCACCCCCAAACCAAGACCTCGCGGACTTCAGTAGTTCCTGTGTATGGCCTTCATCGGCCCTGGGAGGGTCGAGGTCGCCATGCTCAATACCCCAGGCATAGGTGGAGCCAAGCTGCTGACTTCCGTCGCCTTCTGGTACCAAAAAGTGCGTGCGGTGAAGCATTAGGCTAGAATTCGTTTCGCTTTGTATGCGGAGGCCTTGACCCCAGGTGCGCGCAAATCCCAGATCGCCCCAAAAATGCTCTGCCCAGCGAGCTTGGTAGCCTTCGCAGAGCAGCACTGCATCGAATTCCTCGCTTTCATTGATCTGCCATGCTCCCGAGTCCAGTTGGCGAAGTTGATCCACGGGGTCTGTACTGATCTCGAAGTGTTGGGAGGCCCAGTCTAAATAGGCTGCAATTCGAAGCCTAAAGCTGCCTCGGACCAAGCCAAGTTGCAGTCCGCTGACGTACTTCGGCGCATCAACGAGCTCGCCCAGAAATTCCCCGAGCACAGGATGGTCCCGCAGGGCGCCCCAGTCGTTCACCTCTGCGGCAGTTTGGAGTACTTCATAAATTGGTTCCGTGCTGCAAAACTCTTCCGGATACAGACTTCGGGCGGCTTCTAAGGCCTCCTTTGCACGCCAGACGGCTCTGCGTCGCTTCAAAACAATGGGATTCACCAATCCGGTGGCAACCCGCGAGGAGCAGCGGCGAATGCCCGCATCAAAGACGACCACAGTACAGCCTTCGGGGGCTAGTCGAGCCGCTGCACTGCCCGCAATTCCGAATCCCACTATGGCAACACGCTGCATACTCCACGCAAGGTAGGGTCAAAAAAAAGCCGCCCGAATGGGGCGGCTAAACAGGTGTCGTTTAAAAGACTAAAACTGCCAGTAGTCGTGCTCGCGGTTGCGAATCTCCTCACGGATTCGCTTGGACTCCAGCAACTGCTCCATAGGGTTGTTGGCCTTGTAGTCTTTGATTTCGCGGTCGTAGACGTTGTCTTCTTTCATGACAATGGCATTGAAGTAGCGCATTTGAAAAATCTGATCAAAGGTCAAACGCCTTGTGTTGTTGTTGGGATTGTAGGCCACATTGGTTGAAAATGCCTGGCGGGCATCGGGGAACCAAACCCAAAAGAGGTTAATGATGTCACCATCAGTAAGGTCCTTGATCACGGGCGAGATGCCGATAATCCGGTTTTTGAGTTCGCCCCGCTGCTTGTCAAAATACCAATCGCTCTTGATGTCCCAGGCAAGAATATTGTTGGATTTGACTTCAATCGAGTCAATCGCCAAAATGGTACCGTCGTCGTTGTCTTTAATAGTATCAATGTGGAACAGTATTTTGGAAACCTCATTCATGGTCAAGGGGCGCAAAAACAAATCGTCGTCGTAGACTTCGGTAATGCTTCCTTCGCTTAGAATGGCATCCTTCATCACGTCAAACAGGGATTTGCGGTCGGGCAAGGCCAGAATAGGGTAGTACAGGGGGTGGTTGAGCTTCTCTAAGGTGTGAATGCGCTCCCAGTTACGGCGAGACCAGAGCATGTCGTCTTGACGCAGGTGGGCATAGGGAATTACACGGGCCTGGCCAGTATGAATCTCTGACTTTGGAATTAATCCGTCGTCTTGCGGAGAAAGAACTTGCGCTTTGAGGGTCATGCCCACAAAAAACAATGCGGCTAAAGAAACTAGGTTTTTCATACTATTGAACGTCAAGAACTACGTTAGAAATATTCTCAATGCTAACACCCTGTGGGGTTAGCGCTTTGATTCTTCGAATGGAAACAGACGACCCTGGGCGCAAGCGCTCAATCTGGTCGCGAAGGTCGTTGGGCACCTTATTGCCCTTCACTTGAATTGCGGGCTTACCCTCTAGCTTAATCCAAAATTCCTTAACCGTAAGGGGTAGGTCAAAGGGAAAATCTTGGTACTCGGCCTCAACAACCCCCTTGGCGAGAAGGCTGGTAGAAATTAGGCCTTCCTTCTTTTTGAACACGGTTCCAACGGCCTGGGGTAGGCCTTTAATACGGTACAGCTTCTCGCCTGCTTTGCGCGATTTGCCGTCCTTCTCCTTAACCGTAACCGAGATAACTACTTCTTTGCCGGTCACGTTGGTCACGTTGGCAATGTAGTTGCCTGCCTTGCCCGTGATTCCTGAACCCGAAACAACAAGGTTCTCTGGGGCCACTCCGGGTACCGAGACTTCGATGGGGTTGTCCACGTTGCGGTAGAGCACGTTCATTTTGGTCGCAGAAATTACCACGCTGGGCGGTGCAACCGTGTAAGTCAACTCAAAGGGGTAGGGCGTATCGCTTCCCGGAATGCGCATGCTGCCTTTTAAGGTCTTGCTGCCGTTACCGGATCCTTGAATGCGAATCTTTCCTATTCCGTTCTCCACGCTCTGAGGGGTAACGCCTATAAATTGCGGATTCCGCCCTTTGTCGTAAGCCGCCAAAAACACGTCGGCCTCAAGGTAATCGCCTTGGGTAACGTAGGTAGACTTGGGAGTAACGACGGCCCTAACGTTGTCAAACTTTAGGGTGTTGGCGTCAATCTCGCCATAAAGGTGCTCGACGGTCTTGGCTTCCATGCGCCGCACGCGCGACTGAAGGTCCGTCAAAAAAGGAATAACACCTGCAAGGGGTAGCTCTGCGAAGGTTGCGCGCTCCCACGACATTTTAGTGCCCTCAACGACCTCGTCTTCAAGGTTGAAGGTTTCGTCAACAATGCGCTTCATGGTTGCGTCGCCGTCGGTCTGGGTCTCCAGAAAACTGCGGAAGGCTATGATGCGCTCTTTAATTTCTTTGGCCTTCCCTTGGCCGCCCACGCTTTTATCGTTCAAAAGGTAGTTTTCTCCCACATCGCGGTTGTCGGATCCCTTGTACCGTCCTTCTTTGTCGAATCCGCCGGTTTGGGCAATCATCTCTTCTTTGGTAAGCTTGAGAAGCGCAAAAAGGCTTTCGGATTCCTCCTTGACCTTGAGGGCACGCTCATTGATCGGAATGGCGCGCGGGTTATCAGAAACCTGTGCCTCAATAGCGCTGTAAATGGTTGCGGTTCCGCTCTCCACAGTGCTAACGGTAGCATTCATTCCCTTGTCTAGCTTGTCGAGCACGCGCAGAATGTCTTTGGAAACATTCAAGGCCAGCATCGCGGTCAACACGAGGTACATCATGTTGATCATCTTCTGACGCGGAGAAATTTTACCTGAAGCCATGGGGTTCTATATCGAAATTATTATAAGGAAGGGCTGTCTGAGTGTGCTGGGCAGAAGGTTCTCTATTAAGAGCGAACGTTCATCGCCGCCAGCATGTTGCCGTAGACGGAGTTCAGCTGCGATAAGTTTTGGCTAAGCTTGGCCACTTCACCAGCAAGAGCATCAGTGTTTTGGGCTGAAGCGCTGAGCTTCTCCATCACCGTATTTTGAATCTCCAACTGGCTAGTAGAATTCTCAAGCTGCACGGCGTAAAGGGCGTTAAGCGCCTCCATATTCTTTGCTGCGGCCCCGAGTTGCTGGCTGTAGCTTGCAGTGGCTCCTGCGGCATCGGTGGTGCTGTTGAGGGACGCTGCCGTATCGCTTAGCCTGCGCATGCCCGCAGACAAACTGTCAAGGAGTTCTGGGCCAATTTTAGCTTCTTCGAGCATGCGGTCAAGTTCCTGAGTGGGAGTTCCTGTTCCTTTACGGCCTTTCTTGTTGAAATCGAGATCATTCTCGAGTTCTGGATAGGCTAGGGCCCAGTCGTAATCTTTAGGCGAGGCCTCAAACGCAGAAATGGCAAAGATGACGGCCTCGGTGGTAAGGCCAATGATGAGCATCAAATCCGCACCTTTAAGGTGAATAATTTTGAACAATGCTCCCATAATTACTACTGCAGCGCCCAATCCATAGAGTTTAACCATGAAGTCTTTAAAGCGCTTACCGTTAACGTCGATTATAGCCATTTTGATTGAAGTTTAGGGGTTGAGTGAGGTAAAGGTTAACTAGAAAAATGTTTAGAAATCTCGGCGATCACGGCCTAAGAAGCTTTGAACGGTGCGGAATCCAATGTAGGATTTAGCCGTATCCTGGTACTCGTAGTCGCGCATTCCGTTTTGCATAAAGATGGCGACGTCCTTCCAGGATCCTCCGCGAATCACCTTCCGCTTGAGGGTTACGGCGTCAGACTCCGCTGCACTGTACTTAAAGTCGGGACTCAAATCAGAAACATAGTAGTACGAAGCTTCGTCAAAGGCGGTACTGGTCCATTCTGCGACGTTACCGGCCATATCATAAAGGCCGTAGCTGTTGGGCTCATAGCTGTGAACCCTAACTGGGTGCATTCCGCCGTCTGCCACAAGATTGCCACGCCCAGGCTTGAAGTTCGCCAAAAAGCAGCCCTTGCTGTTGGTCGTGTAGGGTCCACCCCAAGGGTAGGTAGTCAGTTCGCGTCCACCACGAGCTGCGTACTCCCACTCCGCCTCGGTAGGCAGGCGAAACTCGTTCTCGATGAAGTCGTTGCTCTCGCGCAAGTAGCTGTTGCGGTAGTGGGTCCTCCAGTTGGCAAAGGCCGTAGACTGCTTCCAGCTCACGCCAACCACCGGATACTCGTCGTAGGCGGGGTGCCAGAAGTAGTTGTCGTGCAGGTTTTCGTTGAAGGAATAGGTGAAGTCAGAGATCCAAGCCAGGGTATCAGGGTAGACGTTGACAATTTCTGAGACAAAGAAGCTTGAACGATCCGAAGCTTTTTTACCGTTTTTAATGTAGTCGCGGTAGGAGAAGGTGCGATTGTCGCCGTCGGTATCGCGGTAGTCTTTCTGCCAACGGTTCTCTTTGGAGGCCGCTTTTTGCTTGTCAACCCAGAGGTGCAGGTAGTTCAGCTGGCGTGAATCGATGCTTCGTCCTCCCAAGAAGCGCTCCTCGGGGGAGAGGTACATAGACTCGATGATCTCGGTGTACTCCTCGGAGGGATATCGATCGGTGGCCCAAACCAGGCGACTCGTCCAGTCGAGATAGGTCTGCATGGAGTCTGGGTAGTTCAGTCCTACGAACTCTTCGTAGAACGTCGGATTGTTCATATCGGCGTAGTTGATGTACTCGTAGCCTTCCACCATTCCCTCTGCCAGACGGAAGCGCAGGATGGAATCCCGAACCCAGTCGACAAATTGACGGTACTCGTTGTTGGTGATTTCGGTTTCATCCATGTAAAATGCAGGAACCGATACGGATTTAGTGGAGGCAGTGAGCGTGGCAGGCACGTCTACGTCAGAATTGCCCATGGCGAACTGACCTTGGGGAATGTAAACCATTCCGTAGGGGTCCGACGGGTAAAACTCGGGGCGGTTTTGAACGCCTACTAATTCTCCGTGGTCTCCGCCGGAACAGGCCGACAGAACTAGGGCTGCGAAGCCCGTCGAGAAAAGGGATGGTACCAGTTTAAATATTTTCATGGTCTATAACTAACGTCAAGTTGAGCGCAATATTACAAAAATCTTGGGTTGCGGTAGCTACCGTTGATGCGCGGAGGAATTTCGATGGTGAAGCAATAAGATAAAAATAGTTCATGAGAGCCCGAAGAATAGGCACTTAATGAAGATGTTGTCAAGTCGTAGGAGTAGGAAGCCTTCAGAGAGGGCATGATTTGGTAGCCCAGCATGATGCTTAGGGCGTCTTGGTTGCGGTAGCCGAGTCCTGCATAAATCTTCTCCATAATCATCGCGTTGGCATTCAAATCCAGGCTGAGGTTGGAACTTAAGTCTGACTTGAGGAGTAGGCTAGGAGTAACGCGAATGGGCACGGAGGTTGGCAGGTCAAAGGACGCACCGCCCGTTAAGAAGTAGTGAAGGCTGCTTTTGAAGCGGGCAGAACTACCGGAGAAGGGGGCGTCGCTTTGCAGCATTCTTGTGGTTGAAAGCCCAGCGAACCATACATCCGTTGAATAGTAGGCCCCAAAATTTAGTTCAGGCGTAAAAGAGGTTGCTCCGCTGCCAACGACCGCCGGATCGCTCGGATTGTCGGGGTAAATCCATTGCGCGTTGCGCACGTTTTTGTTTTTAAAGTCTACCGACATGCCGAGTCCCAAGCGGCCTGCGCCAAGGTCCATTTGGTAGGCGTAGCCCAAGGCGGCAGAAACGTCTTCAAAGAAGCCGATGCGGTCGTTTTGAACGTTTACCATAATTCCACCGTGAAGCAACTCCACTGGAATGGACGCATTAATGTTTTGAGTAGTCGGGGCTCCTTCGAATCCCACCCATTGTAGGCGCTGACCCATATTGATGCAAATACCTTCTCCGCTGCCTGCAACTCCGGGATTAAAGCTCAGTCTGTTGTGGTAGTACTGGGTAAACTGCACGTCCTGCTGCGCCCATAACGAGCTAGACAAGAGTACAGTTGCGCTTGCAAAAAGATATTTTAAGCGATTCATTCCAGTCAACGAGGTTCTACGAATAAGGTCTAAAAGTAACTAAAAATGCGGTACTACGTGCATTTTCTTAGACGCCGCGGCGAACTACGCGCCACCAAACGGCGGGAATATCTCCATTTTGTGCTGTTGCGTAGTCTTCAGCTGAGCAGGGAATCAAGCTGTGGCGGGCATCTTGCCCAGGATTACTGGGAACCTCGATCCACCAGCGCTGGCTCCAGGGCGACTTGTAAAAGAGCAATTCGCCCTCGTCATTGGGCAGAAGTACCGTGAACCGCACGTAGTCTTCCTTGGACCTCAGCGGAAAGTCCGAAACGCGGCCAGCCACCCCGTCGATAAAGTACCACAGGCCCTGAGCCCAGAGGTTCGCATTTTGGCCGTCCAGATCGCGGCTGCTCACAAAGTCGGTCATGCAAAGCGCGTGGAGCTTATCGCTGAAACCCGCATAGCGAAGCAGGGTACAGAAGGCCTCACCCGTGAGTCCGTTGGGGTTAGAATCGCGCTGGGCAGGCGCGTCGGATGCGCGGACTGCGGCGTTGTGAATCACGACCAAATCGGCATCGCGCACCCAGGGTTCGGAGCGCTGAATGGGCTGAAGTTCGCCGATGCGGTGCACCTCTAGATGCATTTTCTCGGCCAAGTCGAGCAGGGACTGGGGCACCAAATAGCTCTGATGGGCCAGGTGGCTCAAGTGAAAAAGACGAAAAGGCTTAAGCGTAAGCATCTGCGCCAGCAAATTGCTGTGGTCTGGCATAATGCTGTCGTCGCCGAGCGAAATCCGGTTGTTGATCATGCATGCACTGATGGTGCGTTCCAGCTTGACAAAGGCGCGGTAAACGCCCAGAGGCCAGTCGGATCCTGCGCCTAGAAATACCGGAATGCATCCGTATTGCAGGACTTCGGCAGCGAGTTCCTCGACGGCCACCAGGGTGTCCACCCGATCCCTTCCGGGTCTAAGGTTTCCTAGGTCGGTAACCTTCACCTCCCAAGGCCCCCAATAAAGGGAAAAGAGGGACCTCCTAATGCTGTTTGCAACCTCGTGCGGCGATGCGTGCTGCCCTGGAACGCCAATAAGGGCGATTTGCATGCCGCGCAGGTCGGGCACGTCGCCATGGTTCATAGCAATGGAATTGCCCAATGTTTCATGGGGCCAAGCCTCTAGAAGCTCGGCAGGTAGCGGTTCAAGCCATTGGGTGCCCATGGGTTACTTCTTGGCTGTTGCGGCTTTTCTAGCCTTTGGTTTGGCTGCGGACTTCGCCTTAGGCTTCTTCGCCGACTTGGTTTTGGCGCCAGGTCGACCACGGCCCTTGCCCTTGCCGGTTGAGGGCACATGCTTGGCAATAAGCTCAATAACCTCTTCTGTGGTGAGCTTCTCTGGTTCGGTTCCACGGGGAATTTTAACGTTCTCTTTGTCCCACTTTAAGTAGGGCCCGTAGCGGCCCTTGCGCAGTTCCACGGCTCCTTGAGGCGTAGAATACGTCTGCATCAGCGACGCCTCCGCGGCAATCACTCTAGCCCTGACAATTTCAATGGCCTCTGCCTCCGTAACGTTCAGCGGCGTAAGGGGTGCAGTTAAACTGGCGAAGGTCTTGTCCCACTGAACATAGGGGCCAAAACGGCCATAGTTCGCCTTGAGGGGTTTGCCTTCGAGCTCGCCAACCAGCCGGGGCAGGCGCAGCAACTCTAG
Source organism: Flavobacteriales bacterium (assembly GCA_002737315.1). Lineage (GTDB taxonomy): Bacteria > Bacteroidota > Bacteroidia > Flavobacteriales > Schleiferiaceae > TMED14. The sequence continues at coordinate 21,990 of NSIH01000009.1, read as the reverse complement.
GGCTTCAGGCAGAGTGATCTTGTCTAGTGAAAAGGGCTCAGGGATGCCGACAAACTTGGCGTCCAGCTCGTCTTCTTCTCCGCCCCCGAGCATGACCACGGGACCAAAGCGCGCAAGCCGGGCTGAAACCTGACGGCCATTCTCTGGATGCGTGCCGAGTAGGCGAATTGAGCGCACTCGGTCTCCTTCTTCGGCTTTACCAACCATGGCATGAAACGGCCCATAAAAGTCACCCAGCACCGACTTCCATTGGCTTCGGCCTTCGGCGACCTCGTCAAACTGGGCCTCCATCTTGGCCGTGAAGGAGAAGTCCATCACGGAATTGAAGTTGGCCACGAGGTAGTCGGTTACCACGTTCCCGATGTCGGTAGGCACAAGACGACCCTTGTCTGAACCGAAACTCTCATCGCGCTTGTCCCAGTTCCATTGGCTCCCGCCGGTCCATTCCGCATAGACAATAGGTCGAACTTCACCTTCGCGCACTCCTTTTGCCACGTATCCGCGGTTTTGAACGGTCGAAATGGTCGGCGCATAGGTCGACGGTCGGCCGATGCCCTCTTCTTCCAGAGCCTTAACTAAGGTCGCCTCGGTGAACCTTCCGGGGGCTCGGGTAAAGCGCTGGGTTGCCTGCGCGGACTGAAGCCGAACAGCATCGTTTTGCTTCATTGGCGGAAGCATTCCGGCCTCGTCTTCTTCTTCGTCAAGGCCCTCGCGGTACACCTTTAAAAAGCCTTCAAAGGCAATCATTTCGCCGCGGGCCGTGAATTCTATCGCGGAATTGTGCAGCTTCGCCACGGTGCGGTCTATTTGCGCGTCGGCCATTTGGCTTGCAAGGGTGCGCTTCCAGATTAGCTCATAAAGTTTTTTCTCTGAAGCATCTCCGCCTGCGGACTTCATTAGCATGTTGGTCGGGCGAATGGCCTCGTGGGCTTCTTGGGCTCCGGCGCTTTTGGTTTGGTACTTGCGCGATTGGGCAAAACTGCTGCCGTAGAGTTCCGTAACGGCTGCGCGTGCTCCTAAAATGGCCTCTTCAGAAAGGTTTACCGAGTCGGTACGCATGTAGGTAATGTGCCCGTTTTCGTAGAGTTTTTGAGCCAAACTCATGGTGCGGCTCACCGACAATCCCAGTTTGCGGGACGCCTCTTGCTGCAGGGTTGAGGTGGTAAATGGGGCTGCGGGCTTGCGGGCTGAGGTCTTCTGCTCGAGCGAGGCTACTACAAAACCGCCGAGGTCGAGGCCGGCAGCCAAAGCGTCTACCGAGGCCTGATCCTTCAGGCTCCCTTGGTATTCGGCAAGAAAACCTGCTCCGTTGGGCGCCGTGAAGCGACCCTCCATGCGAAAGTCGATGGTCGAAACGAAGTTCTCGATGGCGCGCTCTCGTTCTACAATCATGCGCACTGCGACAGACTGCACGCGCCCGGCGCTCAGGCCGCTTCGGACCTTCTTCCAAAGCAGGGGCGAGAGCTCAAAACCCACAAGCCGATCCATCACCCGGCGGGCCTGCTGGGCGTTGACCAAGTTCATGTCTATCTGGCGCGGATTGTCTACGGCCCTTAGAATAGCAGACTTGGTAATCTCATGAAATACAATTCGCTTGGTCTTGTTCATGTCGAGGTTTAGGGCCTCGGCCAGGTGCCATGAAATAGCTTCTCCCTCACGGTCCTCATCACTGGCAAGCCATACCGTATCGGCGGCCTTAGCCAGTTTGCGCAGTTGGGCAACAACTTCTTTTTTGTCTTCGCTCACCTCGTACTCCGGGGCAAAATCCTTCTCGACATCAATGCCGATTCCGCGCTCGGGAAGGTCCCGAATGTGCCCAAAACTGGAGCGCACCGTGAAGGCGCTCCCGAGGTATTTTTCAATGGTCTTGGCCTTGGCAGGGGATTCGACGATAACGAGATTTTGGGCCATGAGCAGAGTTTTACGCCCGCAAAGTAACGCTCGGAATTTTGCCCAAGCGTTTAAAATTAGCGACTGACATTTTGTCGCTCTACCTCGGACGTAGTCCGTATTTTTGCAGCATGTCCAAAATTTCAGAAACGGAACCCAGCCTTTTGGGCGAAGAGCGCCAGGGAGAAGTCCTGCTGCGCGAAGGCCTTGGTCAGGGAAAAAAACTATACCTCGAGTCCTACGGATGCCAGATGAATTTCTCTGACAGCGAAATCGTCGCCTCTATTTTGCAAAAGGGAGGCTACGAAACCACCGACAAGCTCGAAGAAGCCGATTTAGTGCTCCTCAATACCTGCTCGATTCGCGAAAAGGCCGAACAGACCGTGCGAAAGCGACTGGACCAGTTTAATACGCTTAAGGCCAATAAGCCCGAGCTCAAAATTGGCGTGCTGGGATGCATGGCCGAACGCGTTCGCGAAAAGTTTTTTGAAGAAGAGAAGCTCGTAGACTTGGTCGTAGGCCCCGACGCATACCGTGATTTGCCCAATTTACTCGAGGAGCTTGACGGCGGCCGCAAGGCGGTAAACGTGCTTCTGAGCAAAGAAGAGACCTACCACGACATTGAGCCGGTGCGACTCGGTGGCAACGGAATCACTGCCTTTGTAAGCATAACCCGCGGCTGCGACAACATGTGCACCTTCTGCGTGGTGCCCTTTACCCGCGGTCGAGAGCGCAGTCGAGACCCTCAAACCATCCTCGAGGAGGTGATGCAGCTTTGGGCGGACGGCTACCAAGAGGTTACGCTGCTGGGCCAGAACGTCGATTCCTACCTGTGGTACGGGGGCGGACTCAAAAAAGACTTCGACAAGGCAAGCGCCATGGCGCAGGCCAGTGCCCATCATTTTGCGGACCTGCTTCACCTTGTAGCCAATGCGGTACCCGAGATGCGAATCCGCTTCTCTACCAGCAATCCTCAGGACATGAAGGATGAGGTGCTGGAGGCCATCGCGGCGCACCCCAACATTTGCAAGTACATTCACCTGCCGGTGCAGAGCGGCTCGTCGCGCATTCTCAAGGCTATGAATCGGGGCCACAACCGCGAGGAGTACCTGGCGCTCGTGGACCGTATTCGCCGAATTATTCCGGGTTGCGGCATTAGCCAAGACATGATCTCGGGCTTCCCGGGCGAGACCGAAGAAGACCACCAGGAAACCCTTAGCCTTATGGATTATGTGAAGTACGATTTTGGCTACATGTTCGCCTATTCGGAGCGGCCCAACACTTTTGCGGCGCGCAAGCTCGAAGACAGCATTCCGATGGAGGTCAAGAAGCGCCGACTCAATGAGGTTATTGAGGCGCAGCAAAGGCACAGTGCCGAGCGCAATTCCGCGCATATTGGCCAAACGGTTGAGGTGCTCGTGGAGGGCCGGTCCAAGCGGAGCGAGGCCGATTTATACGGACGCACCACAGAAAACAATGTGGTGGTTTTTGCCCGCGAGAACTACCAGGCTGGCCAATGGGTAATGGTTGAGATTGAACGCAGTACTGCCGCGACCCTACTGGGCAGGGCAGTGGGTTACGCTCGAATTCCGCGCTAATGAAGGCCCTATTAATCGCATTTGCCCTGTTTTGCAGCCTTGGGGCAGGAGCCCAAACCAAGCTTGCCGACGGAACCTGGCAGGACCTCGGTCTGGAACTGGGCCTGCGTGCCGAGGCCATCAGAGAATCGGGCGTGCTTCGGCTTTGCGTCGCTAAGGAAGGCCAGTGCATTGAGAATTTAACCCTGGGCTTTATGGTTCGGGTCTACGACAAGGCCGGCAAAGAGATTTGGAATTCCCTTTGGACCGGGCGTACTTTGGATTTAAAGTTTAAAAGGCCCTTGCCCGAGGCTCAAAAAGTTTGGGTTGAGGCAACGAGTCCGAACGTGGTCAACAAGCTCTCGGGCACAAGAATTGCCACAGGTAAACCTTTGAAACTCGAATTTACCGTCGAATGAAGGTTCAAGAAGTTAAGCAACGATTTGGTATCATCGGGACCCAGCCCGCGCTGGACCGCGCATTGTATAAGGCTATTCAGGTCGCTGCCACCGATATTTCGGTACTGGTGACGGGCGAAAGCGGCGTGGGCAAGGAGAACATCCCCAAGATTATTCACCACCTGTCGCACCGCAAGCATGCCCCCTTGGTTGCGGTAAACTGCGGGGCAATACCCGAGGGCACCATTGATTCGGAACTTTTTGGTCACGAGAAGGGAGCTTTTACCGGTGCGGCCGGGGCTCGAAAAGGCTATTTTGAAGAAGCCGACGGAGGAACCATCTTCTTGGATGAGGTCGGGGAGCTTCCCCTGGGTACTCAAGTGCGCCTGCTGAGGGTACTCGAGACGGGGGAATTCATCAAAGTGGGGTCTTCGAAGGCCCAAAAAATCGACGTGCGCGTAGTCGGTGCCACCAACGTAGACATGCTTGATAAAATTGAAAAGGGTCAGTTTCGCGAGGATTTGTTTTACCGTCTTAATACGGTCGAGATTTCGCTTCCGCCCCTGCGAGAGCGCAAGGACGACATTCACCTTTTGTTTCGCAAGTTTGCCCAAGATTTCTCGCAGAAGTACCGAGTGCCGGCGGTTCGCCTCTCGGAGGAGGCAGTGGCCGTGCTTGAATCCTACCGATGGCCAGGAAACATTCGCCAGCTCCGCAACCTTGTAGAACAGCTTTGCGTGGTGGAGAGCGATCGCGAAATTAAGTCGGAGGTGCTGCGCCAGTACATTCCAGAGATTGACCGCCGAAGCGTTCCGGCCCGTCGTGACGACGTTTTGTCTCATTCCGAATTCAATACCGAGCGCGAAATCCTTTACAAGGTGCTCTTTGACATGCGCAACGACCTCAATAACCTCAAGCAGGCTGTGTCGAGCATGACGGGCTCAGGCTTTGCGCAGCCTTCGGCGCCTGCCGAATCTTCGCTGCCGGCGCTTCGGTCGGAGCCGGCCAACGCTCCAGAGACACAGCGGTACATGAATTTACCCGAAGAGGAAGGTGAAGAAACCCTGGACGTAGATTCGGCGGTGGAGTCTGCAGAGCACCTGTCGCTTCAGGATCTTGAGCTCGAAACCATACGCAGGGTGCTCGAGCGCCACAAGGGTCGCCGCAAGAATGCCTCGGCCGAGTTAGGCATTAGCGAGCGCACGCTGTATCGCAAAATCAAGCAATACGGCCTCGACTGATGCGGACCCTAGTCTTGACCCTCCTGGTTTTGGTCAGTGCCTGCAAGGGCATGTATTCCTTCACGGGCGGAGACGTCGGGAACGCCAAAACCCTCAGCGTCCTCGCCTTTGACAACAGGGCCGACCTGATCAACCCCATGCTTGCGCAGCGCTTTACCACAGAGCTTCAATCGGTCATGGTGCGCCAAACGCCGCTGTCTCTGGTGGGCCGCGACGGCGACCTGCAGTTTAGCGGATTCATCGCCGAATACAGCGTACGCTCGGAGGCTCCGGCTGCCAACGATCAGGTGGCGCAGAGCCGTCTGAGTATTTCGGTCAATGTGGAGTTTGTGAATTCGCTCAACGATCAAAAATCCTTTGCGCAGACTTTTTCTGCGTTTCGGAACTTCCCCGCATCCACCGACTTGCGCAGCGTCGAAGACGCCTTGGTCGAGGAGATGGTCAGCGAACTGAGCGATAAGATTTTTAACCGAGCCCTAGTTCAGTGGTAGCCCAAGACGCCGCTCGGGTACAGGAGCTATGGGCCAATCCCGACCGGGTAGCGGCCAGCGATTTGGTTTGGCTCGAGGAATTAGTCGCGGCCTATCCCGCCGCGGTGCCGCTTTGGTGGCTCTACCTCAGGGCTGTTCAGCGTGCGGAATCGCCCAAGTTTGCTCAGGTGCTGCAGCGCTGTGCAGCAATTAGTCCCGATCGGTCTGCCCTGATGAGCTGGGTTGAGGAACCCCTGATACCCCAGGCCAAAGGTGCCAAGCCTGAGTCCAAGGTTGCGAAGCAGGAGCCCAAGGTTGCGAAGCCGGAGCCCAAGGTTGTGCAGCCAGAGCCGGAGCCCAAGGTTGTGCAGCCAGAGCCGGAGCCCAAGGCCGAGGTTCCGCTGACGGCCCCTGCGCTGCCCAAAGAGATTGACCTTGATTCCTTGCCCGAAAAAGTCCGCGCTCAAATACTGCGTTCAAGGGCGATTATGGCCAAGATTAAAGGGGATCAGTCACCCACTGCAGCAGCCCCAACTCATGCGCCAGCGACCAATACCGCATCGGAGCCCCATGCAGCGGTGTTCGTAGAGTCCGATCCTAGAGAAATCCCCATTTTGGCTGAGCCCGTTACCAAGCAAGATGCTCCGCCCAAGCCGGCAGCCAAGGCAAAGCAAGAGGTAGTCCTTAAGCCGACCCTAGCGACAGAAGCGCTTCCTTCAGCGGTTACGGGCCTTAGCCCCTTTGCGCAGTTTGTTGCGCGGCTCTCCAATGCTGCTCCGGTAGGGCCCAATGCCGAGGATCTTATTGACGAGTTTTTGAGCACTAATCCGCGAATTTCGCCCCTCGAAAAGCGGGATAAGGACGTCTCGGAACCAATAGTCCGCATCGAATCAAGCGCACTGGTAACGGGTTTGGTAACCGAAACTTTAGCCCGACTTTATGCCGATCAAGGCCATGCGGCAAAGGCAATTCAAGCCTACGAAATTTTAAAGCTGCGCGTTCCCGAGAAAAGTTTGATATTTGCCGCCCGTATCGAAGCACTGCGAAACCAATAATTTAGAAGAGTATGACCTCGTTGTTTGTTATTTTAATTGCCCTTGTAAGCCTGTTATTAATGCTTGTTGTCCTGGTTCAGAGCCCCAAAAGCTCGGGAATGGGCGGGGCATTGGGCGGCAGCGGCTCCAACATGCTTGGTGGCGTCAAGCGCACTTCAGACTTCTTAGAGCGTTCTACTTGGGTTCTCGCATTCACTCTTTTTGCTCTGGTTCTTTTGGTGAATATGTTCAATCCTGGAGCAGAAGACAATTCCGCCGAAGAATCAGCCATGGAAGAGCAAATGGATGAGGCGCCCGCAGAGGCACCAGTCCAGACTCCCAATCAGGCGCCCGGACAACCGGCACAGCCTACGGGGCTTCCGGAGTCCGCAGAATAGTTTTTACTGACAATTTTGCCAATGCGCTGACAGATTGTCGCGACATTGGGCATTTGACGGGGTTCTAAAGGCCATGGCACAACCTGTGCAGGTTGAGGCTCGGCTCTTCAAAGGAGGGGTCGATTTGCAAAACATTATAACACAACAAACAATTATGGCTAATTTGACCATTCGACCACTGGCTGACCGGGTAATCGTCGAGCCTGCAGCAGCGGAGACTAAAACGGCTTCGGGCATCATAATTCCTGATACTGCCCAAGAAAAGCCCCAACGTGGCATTGTACGCGCTGTGGGCGGCGGCAAAAAAGACGAGCCAATGACCGTGAAAGTCGGCGACCAAATTTTGTACGCCAAGTACGCAGGGTCCGAGATACGGTACGAAGGCACGGACTTCTTGATCATGCGCGAGTCCGACATTTTAGCAATTATTTAATTTACAGAACCATGAGTGCAAAAGATATTAAGTTTGACGTCGCAGCCCGGGACGGGATGCGCGCCGGAGTAGACGCCCTGGCCAACGCCGTGAAGGTCACGCTCGGCCCAAAGGGTCGCAACGTAATCATTGAGAAGTCGTTTGGCCCACCGCAGGTGACCAAGGACGGAGTTACGGTAGCCAAGGAAATTACCCTAGAAGATAAAATTCAAAACCTTGGAGCCCAAATGGTCAAAGAGGTTGCAAGCAAAACAGCGGATATTGCAGGAGACGGCACCACTACGGCCACGGTTTTGGCCCAGGCCATCATCAGTCAGGGGCATAAGAACGTTGCTGCAGGAGCTAATCCAATGGACCTCAAGCGCGGAATCGACAAGGCTGTTGCCAAGGTTGTTGAAAGCTTGCGCGCACAGTCTCAAGAAGTTGGCGACAACATTAAAAAAGTGGAGCAGGTTGCGACCATTTCGTCCAATAACGATCCCACTATTGGTTCGCTCATTGCCGAGGCCATGGCCAAGGTTAAGAAGGAGGGTGTAATTACCGTCGAAGAAGCCAAGGGTACCGAAACCTACGTAGATATTGTGGAGGGAATGCAGTTTGACCGCGGCTACCTGTCGGCCTACTTTGTGACCAATACCGAGAAGATGGTTGCTGACCTAGAGCGTCCGTTTATTTTGATTTACGACAAGAAGGTGAGCACGATGAAGGAGCTTCTCCCGATTCTTGAGCCGGTTGCCCAGACCGGTAAGCCCTTGCTAATCATTGCAGAAGACGTTGACGGCGAGGCTCTTGGAACCCTCGTGGTAAACAAGATTCGTGGTGCGCTAAAAATCGCAGCCGTGAAGGCTCCGGGATTCGGCGACCGACGCAAGGCCATGCTTGAAGATCTTGCCGTCCTAACGGGTGCAACGGTCATAAGCGAGGAGCGCGGCTTCAAACTCGAGAATGCTACGATGGAAATGCTCGGTACTGCCGAGAAGGTGACCATTGACAAGGACAATACGACCATCGTCAATGGAGCGGGCAGCGCTGAAGATATTAAGGCACGCGTGCACCAAATCAAGGCCCAAATTGAAACTACCACGAGCGACTACGACCGCGAGAAGCTCCAGGAGCGTCTTGCCAAGTTGGCCGGCGGAGTAGCCGTGCTCTATGTGGGCGCCGCCTCTGAGGTTGAGATGAAGGAGAAGAAGGATCGTGTAGACGATGCCTTAGCTGCTACTCGTGCTGCAATTGAAGAAGGTATTGTTCCAGGTGGAGGGGTTGCACTTGTGCGCGCCATCGAGGCCTTGGCTGGCCTTCAGGGCTTGAACCTTGACGAGACCACGGGCATCAAGATCATTGCTCGCGCCATCGAAGAGCCACTTCGCATCATTGTTGGCAATGCAGGGCTTGAGGGTTCCGTCATTGTGGCCAAGGTGAAAGAGGGCAAAGGCGACTTTGGCTTCAACGCCAAGACTGAGGAGTACTGCTCGATGTACGAAGCCGGTATTATTGATCCGACCAAGGTGACCCGCGTGGCGCTTGAGAATGCTGCTTCGGTTGCTTCGCTGCTGCTCACGACCGAGGCTACCATTGTAGAGCTACCTAAGAAAGAGGCTTCTATGCCTCCTATGGGTGGCGGCATGGACGGCATGATGTAATTCTGCTGCGGACCACACATGTTAAAGACCGCTCGGGGCAAGCCTCGGGCGGTTTTTTTTGCCTTGGAGGCAGCTCAGATTGGTGCGATAGATCGCACTCAGGGCCTAGGGATTTTTTGCGGAATAGCGCCGTATTTTTGGCCCCCACCGTCCAAGTGGTGAAATAGGTAGACACGAGGGACTTAAAATCCCTTGATCAGTGATGGTCGTGCGGGTTCGATTCCCGCCTTGGGCACGTACTTTTAGGCTATGCAATGCATGCGACGCCCTTTAATCATTGCCCTGTTGGTATCAGGGTTTGGGCTTTTTGCTCAGTGGACTAGCCCGAGCGAACTCCAGGAATTTGCCTTTCGCAGAGCCGATTCCACTTGGAGGCCCGAGGTTCTCGGCTTTGTGCGCAACACCGAATTTTTTCATCCAGCAGAACAGGGGAGGACTCGTTTTGGGGTCTTGGTCGGAACCCGCCGTCGCTTTGATGCTGGAGCAGGACGAACGGTTGACCTAGGAGTTTTAGTGCATCAGGCCTTTGGTGCGGGTCCCAAGTTTTTACCCCTTGTGATGCTGCGCCATCAGACATCCTGGAGCGAGGTGAATTTTGGTAGCATTACCGACCGGGGCCACGGGCTGCCGCGGCAGCTGCTCAATCCCGATTTATTCTACAGCGTTCCGGTCGCCTACGGCCTCAGTGGAACGGCCCAGTTGGGTGGCTTTCGTACGCATTATTGGGCGGAGTGGCTCAGTGCAATCGACTACGGCAGCCCGTTTAAGGAGCGCATTCACGCCGGCGGAACAGCGGCTTGGTCCCGAGGACAATTCGCCCTCAACGGCCTAGTGCAGTACCACCACGTGGGAGGCCAAATCGATTCTGACCCGGGGCCAGGAGGCAATCGATTGAATTTTGGCGCCTTTGGCAGCGCGGGTATTGGTTCGTCGGTGGTAAAGGTTGCGCAGCTCTACTATGCTGATCCGCTTCAGGTATTTAGTGCGGAGCGCCGAGGGCGCGGCACCTCTGCGGAGTTCCTGCTGCGGCTGCACGACAAAGTGCAGGCGGAGTTCAGCTATTGGAACGGTTCAAACTTTCAGGCTCCCTTGGGTCAGGGGCTTTTTCAAAGCCGAAATCCCGAGGATCCTGGGGCTTGGCACCAAAAGTCCCGCCAGCTTCTGGGTTTCGCCTTGGCCTACGAGGGCAGCTCGTCGGCGCGGCTTCGCTTCTGGTACGACCTGGGCGGGCGCGGATGGCAGCCTTCGATTACCTGGGTTCGCTACCTGGTGCTGGATCCGCTCGAGGGCTCCAAGCGTAGTAGAGGCCGAGTCCCGCAATGAGGTGGTTGCCCGCGAGTCGGGCGCGCCAATGCTTGGTGATTTGGTAGTCGGTAGTGAGGTTGGCGCCGGCAAAGACTCCGCCGTCGGGTCCATCGACAGACAGCAGCGCAGAATTTTGAAGGGTGTGGACGAGGTGGTAGCCTGAAAGGCCTCCGGCCTGTAGTGCGAATCGCCACCGGTCGTTGGGGCGGTAGCTCGCCTCCGCGCCGAGCATGAATGAGAGCTGGTGCCAGGAGTTCCACATTGCCGATTGAACCACGAAGAACTGCCAGGGTGCATCGGGACGGGTTCCGAGGCGAATCCGTGTAGTGAGCATGGGGTGGTTGTGGTTGAATCGGTAGGTCCACGACGTATCGCGAAAGGTAAAAGCGTACTGGCTTTGCCCGGGGAAGTTCGCCGGGTCGCGCCAGGTTCCGGGCACCGGAATCCAGTTGCTGCGGGTAATGGCGTCGTCGGCGTGCCAGGTTCTGAGGAAGCCCAGCTCGAGCTCGATTCTGGGAACGTGGGTCTTGGTCTGCGGTTTTGGGCTGCCGGTTTGGCTTTGGCTTCGCAGCGGACTAATTCCGCATAAAAGTCCCCCAATAAAAAGTACTGCAATTGCTTTCATGGTAGAAATCTATGGCTGTTTTATTAAAGTTTGATTAGTGTAGAGGGTACGCTAAGTATTTTTACTGCATGAAGAACCTCCTTATGCTTCTTGGATTGGTCCTTTCGACGGCTTCTCAAGCGCAGATTTTAAGCGTAACTCCGGCTTTCCCTACTCAAAATGACACCGTCACCATCGTGTACAACGCGGCGGAGGGCAACGCTGCCTTAGTGGGCGTATCGCCTGTTTATGCGCATGCCGGCCTGATTACTTCCGCCTCGACCTCGCCGACGAATTGGCAGTTTGTTCAGGGCAGTTGGGGGCAGCCTACGGCGAAGGTGCTCATGACGAACCTGGGCAACAACAAGCACGAGATTAGGTACCATATTCCTTCGTTCTACGGTTTCCCGGTCGGTACTCAGGTCCAGCAGCTGGCCTTTGTGTTTCGCAATGCAGCGGGCACTGTGGTGGGTCGAAGCGCCGACGGCAGCGACATTTATTACTCGGTGTATCCTGCCAATGCTGGCCTGTTGGCGGCCTTTTTTGCTCCGAGCGGACCCCAAATCGCGAATCCGGGCGACACCATTAGCTTGGTTGCGGCATCCAACCAGTCTGCTACGCTCAAGGTTTACGACAACGGAATTCTAAAGACCACTGCGACCAACGCAACGGCTCTTAACTATGATTTGGTCGCTTCTTCGCCGGGGCAGCATACGGTGGTGCTTGAGGCCAGCTCTGGTTCGCTCACGGCCTACGACACGCTCTACTACACGGGTAACCCAATTCAAATGGTGGCACCGGTTCCTCTGGGTTGGCTCGACGGGGCAAACTACCTCAACGACAGCACGGTTGGCCTCGTATTGCGCGCTCCGTTCAAGGACTTCGTCTATGTTTTGGGGGATTTTAACGACTTTTTGCCGGCTTCCAGTCACTTTATGAATAAGAGCCCCAACGGGCAGCGGTTCTGGCTGCAGGTTGCGGTGAGTCCGGGCCAAAGCTATGCCTACCAGTACTGGATCGACGGCGCCATCAAGGTAGCCGATCCCTTTGCCGAGCTCATTCTCGATCCGAATTCCGACGGGGGGATTCCCCTTGGAACATGGCCCGGCCTGCATCCCTATCCCAACGGAAAAACCACCGGTTTTTGTGCGCTTCTTCGCCCCGGGACGCCCGAGTATCAGTGGGCCAATACGAACTTCATCCCTCCCGGTAAGGCGGACTTAATTATTTATGAGCTCTTGGTCCGCGATTTTATTGCGGCGCGCAACTACCAAGCCCTGATTGACACGCTGGGCTACCTGCAGCGGCTTGGAATCAATGCTATTGAGTTGATGCCCAACAGCGAGTTCGAAAACAACGAGAGCTGGGGTTATAATCCGAGCTTCCACATGGCCTTAGACAAGTTCTACGGCAGCCCCGAGAAGTTCAAAGAATTTGTGGATTCCTGCCACAGCAAGGGCATTGCGGTAATTGCCGACATGGTATTTAATCATGCCTTTGGTCAGAGTCCGCTTGTGGCGATGTACTGGGATGCCGCCAACAACCGCCCCGCGGCCAATAGTCCATGGTTTAACGCGGTTTGCCCCCACCCGCCCTACTGCTGGGGCTTTGACTTCAACCACGACAAACAGGCCACCAAAGATTTTGTCGATCGGGTCACGAGTTTTTGGCTTCAGGAATACAAAATTGATGGAATTCGCTTTGACTACACCAAGGGTTTTTTGAACGCGAACGCCGGGAATTCCGCACTGCGGCAGGCTACGATTAAGCGAATCGGCGATACCCTTTGGGCCCTGAACCCCAACGCCCACCTGATTTTGGAGCACTGGGCCGATAATTCTGAAGAAAAGGCGCTGTCGGACTATGGTTTTCTGCTTTGGGGAAATTCAACCTACAACTTTCACCAGGCTGGGCAGGGCAATGCGCAGAGCAACTTCTCGTGGGCCTACCATGGAGCAAGGGGCTGGACCGAGCCTGCCTTGGTGTCCTACGCCGAGAGCCATGACGAGGAGCGTCTGATGTATGAAGTTCTTACCTACGGGAACACCTCCAACGTGAACCACAACCCGAGGCAGCTGGCCACGGGACTGAGGCGGGCTGAGGCGGTCAACCTCTTTGCCTACTTGATACCGGGTCCGCGCATGATTTGGATGTTTGGAGAACTGGGCTACGATGTTTCGATCAACAACCCATGCCGTGTCTGCAACAAACCCATCCTTTGGAACTATTACCAGGTTCCGGAGCGCCGCCGCCTCTACGACGTGACGGCCGCGATTTTTAGTTTGCGCAGAAGCCATCCAGCCACCTTTAGGGACGGGCAGTTCACCTACAGCTTCACCGGCACCACCAAGCGGATGGTGTTCAACAGTTCGGGTATGGACGCTATGGCCCTTGGCAATTTTGCTGTAATCAGCCAGACCATTATTCCGGCTTTTACCGCAACAGGGGTTTGGTACGACTACTTCAGTGGGGATTCCATCGTCGTCTCCAATGTCAATGCCGGCATTTCGCTCAAGGCGGGGGAGTACCGATTGTATACCAGTACCAAGCTCAGTCAGCCTCAAATTACCCTGAACGAGCCGGAGCTTGTTTCGGCGGTTTCGAGGGTTTATCCGAATCCTGCGGCAGGTGGATTTTGGTTGGACGCTCCCTCGGATCGAGGCACTGTTCGTTTGATGGACGCTCAGGGTCGAAGCGTCAAAGTATGGGAGCGCTCGGGTGCAGAGCAGGAGTATTTTTCACTCGGCGCGCTTTCAGCCGGCTGGTATGTCGTGCTGGTGGAGCTCCCGGGTGGTAGCCATAGGCATACCTTGCAGATTCAACCCTAAGTCATGCGCGCTTTCGCTTTTCTGTTCTTAAGTGTCCTTGGCCTCAATGCCATGGCCCAGGTTCCCTACCGTATTTCGCTTCGGACGGATGCGCCCGTCTATGGGGCAAGCCTTGCGATGATGGGTGCTAATGCCTACCTCGGGAGCCGGCTGCCTGGGTTCACCGAATCAGAACTGAACGCCCTCACTCCGCCCAGCCTGCCCGCTTGGGAGGCCCTTGCCCTGAATCGATGGGACGAAGGCGCGGCCAAACGCTCTGACGTCGTGCTCTTTGCGGCCTTTGGTGCTGCGGGAATGGTCCTGCTTGCGCATACTCCTAAAAACACCTTGGTGCGCGACGGACTGGTACTCGGAAGCCTCTGGTTTCAAACCAACCTCAGCACGCTCATGCTCACGGACCTCGCTAAAAACAGCCTTCGGCGAAACCGGCCCTTCGCCTATAATTCCCAAGCGCCTTTGATCGACCGAATGGAATCCGACGCGCGCAAGTCCTTCTTCTCGGGCCATGCCAGCATGACCGCGTGCAATACTTTTTTTGCCGCTAAAATTTGGACCGACATGCATCCGAATTCGAAGCTCAAGCCCTGGGTCTGGACCGCCGCTGCCGCGGTACCTGCCTATGCCGCCTTGCAGCGCGTGCAGGCAGGCAAGCATTATCCCTCTGACGTCATTGTGGGCTTGGCCGTCGGGGCAGCTATGGGCTACCTCATCCCGCAGATCCACCTGACGCGCTAAGCCAACGTACCATTCCCTCAGGCCGCTTAAGCCTGACCCATATTGGGCAAATCTTGCCCGCCTCGACGCGCAAGCTGTCGCTAGATAGCTCCAAAATCCAGCCCTTTGGGGCTTTGCCGCTCACCGCGTAGGTTCCCGGGGGAATGTGGTCCTTCCACTGCCGGGTTTGCGCCAAAAGCTGAATGCGATGATCTTCGCTGCCCTTGAGTTCCAAAAACAACTCGGGCGGACTGCCTGAGAATTCGTAGATTAAATCAATCCATGCCGGGGCGCACTCCGTTTCGCTCGGGGGCTGTTTGGGTGGTTTGCGCGTCCAGGTATGGCGAGACGATAGGGATACATACTGCAGGGTACCCGCCCGACTCCACTCCGAAGAAATCCCTGTTCCGCGGAATTCCAGGCGGGCGCGAATCGGGTTGCCCAGCTCGAGCGAGCTGCCACTAAAGGCCGACTGACCGCCCAGACTCCACCGCAGCAAAACCTGTCCGCCAGACCATCCGGCCGCCCAATTGCCCCCTTGGGGAAGGTGAACGTTCAGCCTTGCGGCATAACGCGTCCCAGAACCCTGATCGGCCACATAAAGACCAATTCGGCGGCCCTTGATGGCGGTCCGCAGGGAGAACTGCTGCTGCACTCGGCTTTTGCCCGCGCTCGAACGCCATTCCAGAGAGGTTTCTCCAAGTCGGTACCGAAGCAGGTCGCTTGTTTGCCCCAAAGTCCAGCTTCTGCGCCATTCCATGCCCTCTAGCCGAAAGCCCACGGCCATCATTCCGGGGGCCCAAAGGGCATCGATTTGCCGGGAATCCCATCGAAGGGAGGCGAGATTGGATCCGGGAAGGCTTCGCTGCAGGGTCAGTGGTCCCCATGACCCTCGGCCAACCCATGACTTGGAATGGACCGTGGCCTGAGCAGTCCAGGGTTGCTTGACAAAGTTTCCCTTGCCCGACCACATCGCGCCCAGTGAGCCCTGGGGAGACAGCCAGAGTCCCCGACCCTTGTGGCTAAGGCTCCATCCCCATCCAGGCGCATGGCTTCCGTAGCGCAGCGACCAGTACTTATGGCTCCCGGAGAACTGGCTTCGTCCGCCAAAGGGCGTCGGTGCAGACTGAAACCAAAGCGAGCTGGAGCCTTGCTGCCAAGAAGCGCCAAGCACCGGCCAAAGGCCACCCGGCAGCGTTGCAAGAGCCCACCACAGGGCAAAGGTCATGGCCGTCGACTGGCTACAATTACTCCGTCAACATTCTCGAGCCAAGCGCCTTCGGAATCCTCGGGCAGTTGCCAAACCCGGCTGTCTCCCGGCCGCAGTACTCCGCCTGCGAGGCTTCGTCCGTGGCGTTCTCCGTTGCGAATGGCGTAGCAGGATCCGGCCCAAAAATCCTTGCTTTGGTTGGTCACGCGTATGCCCCGGTCCGACCACACCAAGTCGAGTTCCTCGCAAAGTTGCCCGCGGTAGAGGTCCACCGCATAGCGCGTAGATAGTTGTACCTGAACCCTTCCGGCCTGAACCACCGGCGCTGCAGCCTGGGCCGCAGTGCTCACAAAAATTCGAACGCCCTGGATGCTGCTGTCTTCATTCAGCCATCGGTAGTTTACCCGGACTCTTGTTTCGGGAGGAATAGGAACTTCACTCGCAATCTGCAGGTCGTTCATTGGTCCAAGCAGGCTGTCTAAAATCAGCAACGCCGTGTGGTGCTCTTGGGTCGGATTCCAAAGCTCAATATGGCCGGCCTCCTGAGTGGATCCGCGATGAAAGTGACTGAGCCCGTTGGTAACCACAACCTGACTCCAGGCGGTCCCTTGAAGCAGTCCAAACCAAAGAATCCCGGCCCAACCGATGGCTGAGCCGGGAAATTCTGCATCACCCTTCATTAGTAATTGCTCAGGGTAAACTGCAGCGAAATCACTCCTGCGGTAGAGGCATCCAAGGCTTCCGTCGTGAAGTTCAAGGCATAGGTAATGGGAATACCCTGGCCCGCACCAGTTCCAGAGTAGGCAGAACCCAGGCTGCTGATAAGAATTCCTGACTGGGTACCGCTGTTTAATTCCACCTCATTTCCTGACCCAATACTGCCAGTTCCCGCGCTTTGAGCCGTAAGGGCCAGGCTCACCCCAGCAGGAAAATCTCCGCCTACTACATCTACGGATATTTGCCGCTGGTCGTCTGGAGCCGCTGTTTTTACCGAGGTGTACTGCAAAAACATGGTTTGGCTAGCAACCGCAGGATAGGGCGCGCCGGGCATATTGGGTGAAACGATGTGAAAGGTCAGGTCGGTCAGATTGGCCGCCTGAGCGTTCACTGCACGAACCATTGCGGATTCGTCGATATAGAAATTGGCATCCACAAAATCGATGTTTTGTGCAGAAACCGAAAGGCCCAGGAGCAGGCCGCTCGTCAATAAAATAGTACGCATTGCAAAAAAGAGAGTTTAAAGGTTAGCGCTCCCCACTTCAGGGAACGGACCAAAACTCCAACCTTCGGAGTGTCCGAGTCGGTTCCAACGGCTTGCGCAGCCGAGGTAAAACGTATAAAATTGACTGTCCGAAGCGGACTCCTTACGAGGGCCTTAGGCCTGGTTCAGGAGTTCGAAGTCAAAACTCTCCATGACGGGGTTCGCAAGCAGTTTTTGGCAGGCAAGCGTTACTTTTTCTTGGGCCTCGTCTTTACTGGCCGCTTCAACCTCTAGGGTGATATGCTTGCCAATGCGCACTTCGCCAATTTCTGCTAGGCCAATTGAAGGCATGCTAAGGCTCACGGCCTTGCCTTGGGGATCCAAAAGAGCCTTGTGGGGCATTACGTTGATTTCAGCGCGGAATTTCATAAAAAGCGTTTTTCAAGAGCAGAAATAAAAGGCAGCAAAGGTACGGCGACGGCCAATGCGGCCAAGCCCCAAAATGCAAAAGCCGCGAGCGAAACTGCTAGCCAGGCCAAGCGGAACCTGCGGTCGGTCCACGAAATAGGGCTATCCTTGAGCGAGGCCACCCCAAATCGGGCATTCAGGCTGTAGACCGACCAAATCAGGGCGACCAAGAAGAGGGCAGGGTGGAGCGGAATTAGTTCCGCCTGGGCGGCATACATCAGGCCCAGCACAAAGGCCGTGTTGGCGGGAGTGGGCATTCCCATGAATCCCGGGTAGTCCTTCATGACGGAATTGAATCGGGCCAGTCGGTAGACTGAGGCTAACGTTACGGCCCAACCCAGAACCGGGAGCGCGGGCCAGCTGTAGCCCGTGTTCATCCACATTGCCAGCTGCATCCACATGAATCCTGGAACCACCCCAAAGGTGATTGCGTCGGCGAGGCTGTCGAGATGCACCCCGAGCTCACCGCTGACCCCCAGTTTGCGCGCCGCCCAACCATCCAGGGCGTCAAAGACAAAGGCCAGCAACAGCGCACCCGTGGTGTATTCTAAGTTTTGAAACATCATGAACCAGATTGCTGCCATCCCGCAGGCTGCATTGCCCAATGTTAAGGCATTTGGAATCCATTTCATAGCGCAAAAGTACGTCGCTACCTTTGGGGTCATGGCAATCCTTTCGCGACTACCAAACTGGAGCCTGGCTTTGCTCAGCCCCCTTGTGCTAAGCCTTGCATGGCCTGGCAGCTTGGGCTACCATGAATTCCCAATTTTAGCGCCGCTGCTTCTGGTTTCTATGGTTCCAATGCTCCTGCTTGAGGCGCGCCTGCGCGAAGCAAAAACGCGGCACTTTGCAGGCTACGCGGCTTTGAGCAGCGTCTTATTCAACCTTGGAACCACCTGGTGGGTGGCCGGCGCACACTGGTCGGGAGTTTTGGGTGCAGTCTTGATTAACGGCATTCTCATGACGGCAGTTTGGCTCCTCTACCGCTATGCGGTCCGCCAGGTTGGCCTGCGCACCGCACTTTGGATTTGGGTTACTGGCTGGGTTGCCATTGAGCTGCTCCACGACGATTGGCCCTTCAGCTTCCCCTGGCTGAATTTGGGCCATGCTTTTGCGGAGGTTCCGCATTGGGTGCGCTGGTATGCTTGGACCGGTCCTCGCGGCGGAACCGTCTGGTTGCTCATTGCCAACGCTGTTTTTTGGCAGTTTTTTGCCTCGCCCGGTTCGCGCGGTCGCATCGGACTCTTTGCAGCCCTGCTCGGCCCAATTGCCCTGAGTTACGGCCTTGGAGCCTGGCTCGACGCGCAGCCTGCAACCGGCAGCCTTCGTGCGCTGGTGGTGCAGCCCAATGTGGATCCCTACACCGAGAAGTTCCAGACCCCCGACCTTCTTCAGGTGCGCAAGTGGGTTGAGGCAAGCTCGGCCTTGACGGATTCTGCTCCGGGATTAATCGTACTGCCCGAAACTTTTTTGCACGAAGGCCTAGACGAGAACTATGCGTCAAACTGGCCCTCGCTCATCGCCTTTGAACCGGTTCTTCGCAAGGGCTGGGCAGTGGTCCTTGGCGCCACGACCTACCGACTGCATGGCCCAGAACCCGAGAACCCTGCCGCCCGCCCCATTGACGATCGCCGGTCGGTGACCTACGCTAATTCGGCGGTCTTTGCCAGGGCAGGGCATCCACTGCAGATCTACCATAAATCCAAGCTGGTTGTTGGGGTGGAGACCATGCCCTTTAGTCGCCTGCTCAACAGCGTTTTGGGCGACCTTACCCTTAGCCTCGGCGGAACCAGTGGCACCCTGGCCACCCAGAGTGAGCGGGGCGTTTTTGAGGCAGGACCTGGCCTTCCTCGCATTGGCGCTCCCATCTGCTGGGAGCAGGATTTTGGCCCGTTTGCCGCGGAATTCTCGCGCGCAGGAGCCGAGGTGCTGACGGTCATTACCAACGACGGATGGTGGGGCAATACTGCCGGCCATGTGGCCCACCTGCACTACGCCCGACTGCGTGCCGTGGAGCAGCACCGGTCTATGCTGCGCAGCGCGAATACCGGAATTTCGGCGGTTATTGGTCCCGACGGCAGGGTAGAGCAGTCCCTTACCTGGGGGCAAGAGGGCATCCTGGAGGCAAGGGTTCCGACCTATAGCGAGCCGTCTTTTTTTGCGCGGCACGGAGACATTGTCGGTCAGTGGGCAGGATTCGTCTTTGGATTCCTGCTGCTCAGTCTTTTAGTGCGCCGTTTGCGCGGACTAAAGCGCTTGGAATCCTAGGCCAATCCGCACCTAATTCCGTCTGCTTCCCTGGTCCTTGATCGACCTTGAGGACTACCTTTGCCTTATGGAATTTGATGTACTCGTTATTGGAGCTGGCCCTGGCGGCTATGTGAGCGCCATTCGCTGCGCGCAGCTCGGTTTTTCAACTGCATTGGTCGAGAAAGACCCCACTCTGGGCGGAACCTGCCTCAACGTCGGATGCATTCCGTCTAAGGCATTGCTCGACTCTTCGGAGCATTACTACAATGCAGTCCACGCCTTTGCCGAGCACGGAATCGACGTCGAGGCCCCTAAAATCAATTGGCCCCAGATGATGGCGCGCAAGAAGCAAGTGGTCGATACAACCTGCTCGGGCATTGATTTTTTGATGAATAAGAACAAGGTCACCGTACTCAAGGGTTTGGGGTCTTTTGTGGATTCCCATACCGTCAAAGTCGCCGGCAGCGAAGAGCTTATAGTCAAGGCCAAGCATATTATTGTGGCCACTGGTTCGGTTCCGATTGAGCTTCCCTTTGCCAAGTTTGACGGCGAGCGCATCATCAGCTCCACCGAGGCCCTGAGCCTGCCGGAGGTGCCCAAGCGCATGATCGTTATTGGTGGCGGCGTTATTGGCCTTGAGCTCGGCAGCGTCTACAAGCGCCTCGGTTCTGAGGTAGTGGTGGTCGAGAATTCGGATTCTATTTTGTCGACCATGGATGCCTCCATCGGCAAGGAGATGCAGCGCGTACTTCGCAAGATTGGTATGGTCTTTCACCTTGGAACCAAGGTGGTTGGGGTCGAGCGCAAGGGCGACCTAGTCACGGTCCATGCAACAGACAAGAAGGGCAATGCCCTAAAGTTCGAGGGCGATTACTGCCTGGTAGCGGTTGGCCGCAGAGCCAACACGGCGGGTTTGAATTATGAGGCTGCGGGCCTAAAGGCCGACGACCGCGGGCGCCTGGAGGTGAACGGCCACCTTCAGACGAGCCAGGCTCATATTTATGCCATCGGCGACCTGGTTCGCGGGGCTATGCTTGCGCACAAGGCCGAGGAAGAGGGCGTGGTCGCGGCAGAGACCATTGCCGGTCAAAAACCACACATTGACTACAATTTGATTCCGGGGATTGTCTACACGTGGCCTGAGGCGGCGAGCGTGGGCAAAACCGAAGAGGAGCTCAAGACCAGCGGTCAGGCCTACAAGGTGGGCAACTTCCCGATGCGGGCCCTTGGGCGCAGCCGGGCGTCGGGCGATACCGACGGTTTCGTCAAGATTTTAGCCGATGCGGCAACCGACGAGGTACTGGGTGCCCACATTGTGGGTGCACGCGCCGCAGACCTCATTATGGAGCTTGCGGTAGCCATGGAGTTTCGCGCTTCTGCCGAAGACATTGCCCGCATCTGCCACGGCCACCCTACCTACACGGAGGCCATCAAGGAGGCTGCCCTCGACGCTACCGCGAAGCGAGCGCTTCACATGTAAACGATGGATTGGAGTCAACGCGAATGGTCCAATCCCCCGGCGGACCTCGTGGATAATCTCCAGCGCCGCGGGGCAGAGTCCCCTTATTTTGCCTTTTATGAAACTTCGGAAGCGGCTCCTCGGGAGCCGCTGAATCGCTTGCGATGGATTGCTGCAGGCGGATGCCAAAGCCTTCATCAGGTGGACCGCGCCAATGCGGAATCCTGGGCGGAGCTCGCCCTGGCTTGGCGTACCAACCCAACCTGGTGGTTTGGGATTTTGGGCTACGACCTTAAGAATGCCTTTGAGCCCTCACTTCCCCAGCGCGGGGAGTCATGGCGGGGCCAGTCTGACCTTGCCCTTTGGGAGCCCGAATGGGTTTTGGAGTGCGGGCGCGACGGCCGCCTTGTTCAG
Source organism: Flavobacteriales bacterium (assembly GCA_002737315.1). Lineage (GTDB taxonomy): Bacteria > Bacteroidota > Bacteroidia > Flavobacteriales > Schleiferiaceae > TMED14. The sequence goes on along the minus strand of NSIH01000009.1, from coordinate 453 downwards.
TACGGCGAACTGCAGCCCTGGCTTGATTCCGAACCTACTGGAAGCTCCACCGCAAGGTCGGTGAAGCAAACCCCATGGGCATTCACCTGGTCGGCATCCGACTATTATGAGCGGGCTAAGGCCCTAAAGTTTCACCTCTTTCGCGGCGATATTTATGAGGTCAACCTTTGCGCCGCCGCCCAAGCGCAGGGCAAACCCGACCTGCTGGCCCTATACCGGTCGCTGCAGGGTCGGGCAGAGGCAGGAATGGCTGGATTGCTGCGGTTCGGCGATCATGCGGTAGTTAGTGCCTCTCCAGAGCGCTACCTGCAGGTGTCCCAAGACGGCAGGATGGCCAGCCAGCCCATCAAGGGAACGGCTCCACGGCATAGCGATTCCGCAAAAGATGCCGCCGCCGCCGCTGCCCTGAGCGAGGCAGAGAAGGAACAGTCTGAGAATGTTATGATTGTAGAT
>NSIH01000008.1 GCA_002737315.1 Flavobacteriales bacterium | reverse complement strand
GGTATTCAGCGCGGAGTTTTTTACCGTCGGGACGACGGTTCCGTTTGGATCGATTTAAGGGAGGACGGGCTGGACGAAAAGCTTGTGCTTCGCAGCGACGGGACTTCGGTGTACATGACCCAAGATATTGGAACCGCCATTCAGCGTTTTAAGGATTTCTCCATCAATCGCCTCACCTATGTGGTAGGCAATGAGCAAGACTACCACTTTAGGGTTTTGTTTCTTATTCTTAAAAAACTAGGCTACCCATGGGCGGACGACCTCTACCACTTAAGCTATGGCATGGTTGATTTGCCCAACGGCCGCATGAAGTCCCGGGAGGGTACGGTGGTTGATGCCGACGATTTGCTGGACGAGATGGAAGGCACGGCGCGATCATTGAGCGAGGAACTCGGTAAATCAGAGGGTCTTAGCGAGCCCGAAAAAGCAAAGCTTTACCAGGTTCTAGGCCATGGAGCATTGAAGTACTACATTCTTAAGGTGGACCCTCGCAAACGCATGGTCTTTAACCCCGAGGAGTCCATTGATTTCAATGGCAATACGGGGCCATTCATTCAATACAGCCACGCTCGAGTCCGGTCCATCCTGCGCAAGTCCGAGGGTCTTTCGCGCGCATGGTCTTGGGCCGACGTCTGCCTCGACGAGCGCAGTAAAGAGTTGATTCAGACTATTTACCGTTTTCCGGAGGTTGTAGAGCAGGCGGCGCGAACCTTTAGTCCGGCCGTCGTTGCCCAGTTCGCCTACGACCTAGCTAAGGCCTTTAATGCATTTTATCAGAGCAATTCCATACTCAATGCGGAATCGGAGGCCTTGATCGCATTCCGAATCGATCTTAGTCGAGCAACGGCCTCTTCCCTAAAGAGGGCGCTGGAACTCCTAGGAATCGAGGCGCCAGAGCGAATGTAAAAAATCCCGAATCTGCGCTCCGATGCGGGACTTGTCTAGCTATTAGTTATGACTTTACCGCCCCGCCGCCTTTTGGCTTGCCCTAGGCAATCCCTAGGAGCTTGGACTTATTGAAAATTGGGCGCAACAGGAGCGTCTTTGGTTCCGTTGGCATAGTCGTAGAATCCGCGCCCCGACTTTACGCCGAGGTCTCCGGCGGTCACCATGGCAACAAGGAGTGGATTGGGTGCATACTTGGGCTGGCCAAGGCCTTCCTGGAGCACCTTTAGGATGCTAAGGCATACGTCAAGCCCAATAAAGTCCGCAAGCTGGAGCGGCCCCATAGGGTGGGCCATGCCGAGCTTCATAATCGAGTCGATCGCTTCTACACTTCCGACACCCGTTTGAAGCGCTTCTATGGCTTCATTAATCATGGGTATTAAAATTCGATTGGCTACAAAACCAGGGAAGTCCTGGCACTCCACCGGAGTTTTGCCGAGCTCCTTGCTAATTGCCACCACCGCAGCCGCAGTGGCGTCCGAGGTTTTGTAGCCACGAATCACTTCGACCAGCTTCATAACCGGAACAGGATTCATAAAGTGCATGCCAATGACTCGGTCCGGACGCTTAGTGGCTGCAGCAATTCTACCTATAGCAATAGAAGACGTGTTGGACGCAAGGATGGTCGAAGGATCACAGAGCTCGTCGAGTTGGGCAAAAAGTTTGAGTTTGATGTCAATGTTCTCCGTTGCGGCCTCAATGACCAGCGAGGCATTCTGGACCGCTAATGCAAGATTGTCGGTAAGGCTAATCCGCTCGATGGCTGCCTTGGCATCCTCTGCCGAGAGCAAGGACTTTGCTACTTGACGCTCTAAATTCTTAGCAATGGTCAGTTTTGCGCGCTCTAGGGCATCGCTGCTAATATCAAAAAGCGAGACATTCCATCCGCTGGTGGCAAAGACGTGGGCAATTCCATTGCCCATCGCGCCGGCGCCGAGTACGCTAAGGTGCTTCATAGCCTTAAAAGTACGGCTCAGAAGCTACTTTCCGCGCCCCTTTAGCACCGTCCAGGCGGTGTAAATAAGCACCTTGAGGTCGTTGTGCCAAGACATGTTCTCAATGTAGAGAAGGTCGTATTCCATGCGGCGGATCATTTCATCTACGCTGCTGGCATAGCCGTATCGGACCATTCCCCAACTCGTGATTCCTGGCCGCACCTTATAAATATGCCGGTACTGGGGTGCTCGTTCAATTATTTGTGATGCATAAAATTCCCGCTCCGGGCGAGGTCCCACCAGCGACATATCGCCAACAAGCACGTTCCAAAACTGGGGAAGTTCGTCAATACGGTACTTGCGCAAAAAAGAACCAATTCGCGTAATTCTTGCGTCGTTGGTCGAGGAAAGCTGTGGTCCTTGAGCCTCAGCCGCGGCAATCATGGTGCGGAACTTAATAATTTGAAAGACCTTACCCTGCCGTCCGAGTCGATCTTGCTTGAACAGTATTGGCCCCTTAGAGCCTGCAACGAGCAGAGCTACTATCAGAAAAAGGGGAGTAAGGAGGAGCAATGCTGCAGCCGAGAGAGCTAAGTCCGCAATCCTTTTGCTGTTGCGCTGCCAGGAGTCCATGGGCTCGTTGTGCCATTCCATGAGCGGAACTCCGTGTTCGTCGAGCCGCACCATACCCGACAAAATTCCGTAGGTGTCCGGAAACATGAAAATTCTTAGACCAAGCTGCTCTAAATCAAGCAAGAGCGTGGTCAGTTTGTAGTGTTCCTCCTGGGGGAGCGCAATAACGACGTCTTCAATATTCAGCTTCGATACCCAGTGGTTAATTTCTTTAGTCGTTCCCAAAAGTGGCAAGCCTATGCATGGCGCGTTTTCTTTATGATTTGAGGTAGAAATCCACCCTGCGAGCACTTCGCCCGAAGCATCAGCGTGCTTGCGAACCTTGGCTTCATAGGTCTCTATAAGCGATTTTTCGCCAATTATTAAGGTCGCAAAATGCAGGTGCTTTTGGGAGATTCTCCAGCGTATGTGTCCGCCTAGGGCAAGGCGAAAGGCCACGCTTGTCATGAGAAGTCCGCCTCCGAAGCGCTGCAGCAAGCCCCAATAGGCGCGGTAATTTTTCACGTAATCATCAAGGATGAAGAGCAAGAAGTAGGCAATCACAAAGACTGCTAAGGCTTGGGTCAAGCGGCGAACCTCAGTTAGGCGCGATTTGCGCAGTAGCCCTTGATAAAGACCAATAAGGGCCATCGTACTCAGCCATAAAAGGGCGGTAATGACCATTCCAATAGGATAGAATGCGTCCCATTCGAGGGACTCGAGCCCAAATCGGGCCGGCTCAACGACGCTTTTGCGGTAGTCATAGAGCCAGGTATAGGCAATGCAAGCCGCACTAAAGTCCGCCAGCACATAGACCAGAGTATAGCGCTGCTGGGTGCTCTTAAGGGATGCGCTTCGCGGGCTCAACGATATACCAACTTTAGGTTGTCGAGCCAAAGGGTATCGGCTTTATCAGGACGAGTGCGGACGGCACCTACAAAAAGATTATAGTTCAGGGCGCTGGGGAATCCAGAAACCTCGGTAACTAAATTGACATAGGCCTTGGCCCACGCTGATTTATCTCGAAAGGTGACCGTAGACTGCTGCGTTGTTTGACCGGGTTGATTGGCGACTACGCCCATGCTGAAGGGCATGGTGGATTTGTAGTTGAATTCCAAATAAACATTTTGTCCGCCACGGGGCAAAACGTAGGCCTGCTGAGTAATGGCCTCAAAAATCTGCTGTCCAGGTCTTAGGATGATCATGCCGCTTGCGCTATTGCTTTCTCCAAGGGGTGGGTTGAAACGTTCTGCGGACGTCAGGGTCCACACGGTATCGCTGCGCTGGCTGGGCGCGAGCTGAATTCCGGCGGACTCAAAATCCTCTACAATAACGACCTTGGACCAGGTTTCGTATTCCAAGACGGCTGGACCCATAGGCGGCCACTTAACCGTACTGCCGAAGCTGCTGTTTAAATCGCGCTCGTAGGGTTTATAAAACTCATAAATCGCTTGAAAAGAGCTGATTCCGTTTACCTCGACACCCGGATAAATACGCACTTTGGAGGCAGGATTGCCAAGTGGCAAAGGGATTTTGGCAGGGAGGGGGAAGACCCCAATGTTTTTCCCTTCAGACTCAACCCAAACCGAGCGAATGTGGGCGCTCGATGTTCCACGAGCCGGATCGGGAGCAAGGGTAAGGCTGTCAATTTCAAGAAGAACGAAGGGTGCAGCTTCATTGCGGTCGCAGCCTGCAGTCGTTCCTACAAGAGTCAGGGCGCAAGCCGCTAAAAAGATGTGGATAATTCGAGAACCGGTGCCCATAGACCCCAAAGGTAAGGTTGTACTTTCGGGCCGTGACTCCAGACCTGCCCAAACATCAAGGCCAACGCCTACAGCTTCTCGCAATTTTGCGGACCAAGGGCATAGACAACGAGACGGTTCTCGCGGCGATGGGGAGGGTTCCTAGGCATGCATTCCTCGAGAGTTCCTTTGAGGAGTTTGCCTACCAAGATGTTGCCTTCCCCATTGCTTCAGGCCAAACCATTTCTCAGCCCTACACCGTAGCATTTCAGTCCAATGCCCTGGGGCTCGAGGCGGGAGCCAAGGTCCTAGAAATTGGCACCGGATCGGGCTACCAGGCTGCGGTTTTGGAGGAATTAGGCTATCGAGTGTATACCATCGAGCGCCAAAAGGCCCTTTTTGACTTCAGCAAACGATTGCTAGCGGAACTTGGCTACAAGCGAATGAATCAAAAGTTTGGCGACGGATACAAGGGTTTGCCTGCCTTTGCTCCCTTTGACGGAATTATAATCACCGCCGCCGCGCCTGCACTCCCCGAGGAACTCCTTGATCAATTAAGCCCCACTGGGGTGCTGATTGTGCCCATAGGAGCCGTCGAGTCCGAGCAGCGCATGCTCAAGGTGCGTCGGGGTGAGGACGGTGAATGGCTTCATGAAGACCTTGGCAGCTTTCGATTTGTGCCTATGCTCAAGGATGTTTCCTCGTCTCGATAGCTACTCGCGCGCTGCATCGCGATCGATGTCGCGTTCCTTTAGGGTGGCCCTTTTGTCGTAGAATTTCTTGCCTCGTGCCAGAGCGATATCGAGTTTTGCCCAGCCTCTAGGTGTAAAGTAGAGCTTTAATGGAATTAGTGTCAATCCATTATTTTGCAACTCTTTGCGAATCTTTTTTAGCTCGTTTTTCTTTAAAAGCAATTTGCGCTCGCGAAGTGGAGCGTGGTTGGCATAGGTTCCGAATTTAAATTCCGAAATGTGGAGGTTTTTGATCCAAACCTCGCCAGCCTCTGAAACGTAGGCGTAGGCATCGCTCAAATTGGCCTTGCCGTCTCGCAGAGCCTTGACCTCGGTTCCCGCCAGCATCAAGCCGGCAGTGAACTCTTCTTCAAGAACGTATTCGAAGCGCGCCCGTCTGTTAACTATGACCGGATTCATACTGCAAATCTAACCCCGGCGCTACCTTTGAATACTCGATGCTTTATTCTGCTCTACTGCGCCCCCTTTTATTCAAACTGCTGTCTCCCGAGCAGGCGCACGATCTTATCATGGGCGGACTCCAGTTTGCCTCCAACAGCGCATTGGCATCGGCGGCGCTCCGGGCCGCTTTTGGAAGTATTCCTTCGGCGCCAGTAAAGGCTATGGGCTTAGAATTTAAGCATCCGCTGGGTCTTGCTGCGGGAATGGACAAAAACGCAGTAGCGCTTAGAGCATGGGAATCCCTGGGTTTTAGCCACCTTGAGATTGGAACCGTTACGCCGCGTCCGCAATCTGGAAACCCACAGCCCCGATTGTTCCGACTGCCCGAAGACGAGGCACTCATCAACCGTATGGGTTTTAATAACATGGGCGCTGAAGCTGCGGCTGCACGAATTCGCAGTTCTAGGCACCAGAGCATCATTGTCGGGGGCAACATCGGCCGCAATAAAACCACCCCCAACGAAGGCGCAACCGAAGACTACCTCGAGGCCCTAAACGCCCTATATTCCGAGGTGGACTATATCGCCGTGAATGTATCGTCGCCCAATACGCCTGGCCTGCGCGACCTGCAGTCAGCGGGCAGCATGCGCGAGCTTCTGCTTGCGGTCTGCACTGAAGCTAAGCGCTTGGGCGGCAAGCCAGTGGCACTTAAAATTGATCCAGACTCCGACAAGGACCACGTTCAGCGTACTGCGGTTCTTGCCGTGGAGTGCGGAGTTCAGGGCATTATTGCGACCAATACCACCATCGGGCGCACGGGCCTTTCTACGCCAGAGGGCCGACTTCAAGCTATTGGTGCCGGAGGTCTTAGTGGTTCTCCAATAGCCAAACGATCCACCGAGGTGGTGGGGTGGGTGCGCGAGGCGGTAGGCCAAAGTGCCTCCATAGTCGGCGTTGGAGGGGTTCGTAGGGCACAAGATGTTACTGACAAGCTCAATGCCGGTGCCGACTTAGTGCAGGTATACTCGGGATTTGTCTACGCCGGGCCCGCTATGGTCCGCCAACTTTCGCCTGCATGGAAGCTATAACCTGGATCGAATGTCCGCGAGACGCCATGCAGGGCTATGCTTCCGTGTTCCGCACCGAAGACAAGATTGCCTACCTCCGCCGTCTCATGGCCGTGGGTTTTGACTACCTTGATCTGGCTAGTTTTGTTTCTCCTAAGGCTATTCCGCAAATGTTTGATTCGGTTCAAGTCCTTGATGCACTTGCTCCCGACAAGGGTCTAAATAAATTTTTGGTTATTGCGGCGAACAGCCAAGGAATCGATGCTGCACTGGCTCACGAGGCCGTAGATGCCGTTGGCGTTCCCTTCTCCATCAGCCCGAAGTTTCAAATTCGCAATACCAAACGCAGCCAGGAGTATGCCTTAGACGATTGGGCAGCCTCGATGGAGCGCCTGCACGCGAGCGATAAGCAGTTGGTGGTCTACCTCTCTATGGCCTTTGGGAATCCCTACGGCGAGGCCTACAGTATTGATTTAGTGGCCAAATGGACTGCAAGGGTGGTGAATCGTTTTCAGCCTCACGTGCTCTCGATCAGCGACACCGTGGGCAGTGCGAGCCCTGAGGGAATTCGCTCCGTCGTTTCGGTGGTGCGTCAGGAGTCGGGTACTGCGAAATTGGGACTGCACCTGCATATGTCTGCCGCCAACGCCTTAAGCAACGGACTTTTGGATGCGGCATGGGATTCGGGTATTCGGCGTTATGATTCCGCGCTTCTGGGCTTAGGCGGATGCCCCTATGCCCAAAATGAACTTGTGGGTAATTTGCCCACGGAGGCCCTGCTGACTTTTGCAACGGCTCGCGGTGCCACCTTCGGCATAAAACCTCTGGCTCTTGAAAGTGCGCACAATGCGGCAAGGGAATTTTTCAACTACATTTGAGTGTTCGTGGTGCAAGCCCTGAGATCGACTTAGGATGCTTGCTGAAAAGGGAATCCGGTGCAATACCGGAGCTGTGCCCGCAGCTGTAAATTCCACTAAACTCTGCGCCGCAGATACCCACTGGGAGACCGGGAAGGGGGCGTACGAGGGAATGAGCCAGAAGACCTGCCTCGAACGATAATCCGATTGCGCCGGGAAGAGTGCAGCCTGAAGATGAATCTATGCTCCCAGCGTGGCCTTAAGGCTGCGTGGATTTTAGCGCTAACCCTATGCGGTGCACCCCTCGGTGCTCAGGTTGCTCCCTTGAGCGACAGCCTCACCAGTACAACACTGCCTGAAGTGTCGGTATTGGGCGGGCGCTGGCAAACGGGAGCCAAGCCAAGCGTTCAAATACCCTCCAAACCCATGGGTTGGTCGGCGTCGGAGCTGCTGCGTTCGGGAATCGACCTACGCCAAACCGGCCCCACGGGCAGTGCCTGGATTTCTTTGGACGGACTCCCCTCGAACCATACCTGGATTCAGTGGGAGGGAATGGCCTTATCTGCCGCTGATTTGGGCATTATGGATTTGCAGCTTCTGCCCAGCACCGGGCTTAGCATGCATCGCAGCGCAGACGGACTCCGCTTAAGCAGCGACAGCATCGGGTCTCTTTCGCTGGAATCATCGACCTTAGGCAATGCCGGCTTAAACCTTTGGATTCCTGGTAAAACGGCCGATTTTGGACTGTCGGCGCGGCGCGGACTCAATCGCTACCGCTACCGTGACTACCTAGGCGACCGCTACTGGCGCACTGGCGCGGGCACCGAGCGCGTGGAGTTCCGCAGTTCCCTGAGGTCCTCGATCGGGCAAATTAAGCAGTCCACTCATTTTTACGCAGTTTGGCTGAAGCAGGGACTGCCAGAGTCCGCCAATGGGCCGCGACGTATGGGCGCAGTGCAGCAGGATTTGCGCGCTACGGTAATTCAACGGCAGGAATGGAGCTCCCGTCGTTGGGAATGGAGCAGCACGCAGCACGCAGTTCTGGCGAACCAGACCTACGACTACCCTTTGTTGGGGGGGATTCACGACAGCAACGGGGTTCATACGATTGGAATTCGAATTCAAACGGGCTACCGACGCTCAGGCCATCGGCTTCGAAGCTCGCTCGACGTGGATCGGCTCATGGCCGAAGGGCCCAATAAATCTCCGGCCAGCGTTTTAAGGCTACAATTAATGCTTCGCGGAGAGGGTATGGCTTCGCCCATGCTGCGGTATTCATGGGGTTTGAGTCAACTTCGCCAGGGCGACGAGCTGGGAACCCTGCTGCCCTTTGCAGAGCTTCAGCACAAGGGGATGGGTCAAAAGGCATCCTGGAATGTAAGGCTGCACCGGCACCAGCGATTCCCCACCCTCAACGATCTCTTTTGGTCGCCCGGGGGTAATCCAGCGCTCAGGCCCGAACTTGGTTGGGAATCCCGCGCCAAAGCGAGCCACCGAATCGGGTCAATGGAGGCCTACGCTGGGATTCTTCGAGACGCCATTTTTTGGATGCCGACAGGCGCGGTATGGATGCCTCGCAACGTGGAATCCCTGCGCCGCATTGGGATTAATCTAACCAGCACCTGGCAAAGTGGGCCATGGCAGAGCCAAATTGCCGCGCAATGGGTGTACAGCATCAATAATTCAGGATTGCGCATGCCCTACGTAGCTCCATTCAGCCTCAATATTCCGCTTAGTTACCGACGCAAGGAATGGGAATTGGAGGTATTCAACCGCTTTAGGTCGGCCAGCCCTACGGCATGGAGCTCCAGCCGAGACACCTGGATCGGTCCTCAGGTTCAGCTTGATGCAATTTTGCGCTGGCGGGGGGCAAAGTCAACGGTAGAAGTCGCCCTTACCAACGCAACCAACCAACCCATATACCTTCAACTTGGCTACCCCTTGCCGGGCCGCCAGTGGAGCCTGACCTGGCACTTTCCCTTAGCCGGTATCACTAAGTAATTTCAATAGTTCAATCATCCTGTATTCCAATAATTTCAATCCTAAAAATAAAAAACATGAAGAGTTCAATACTTATAATTGGTTCTGCCGTAGCACTTTGGTCCTGCGAGCCCAATAAGCCCGCAAACACCTTTCAAACGGGTCTCTACATTCTCAACGAGGGCGCCTTTATGGGCGGAACCGCAACCCTGACGCATTGGTCGGACCAAGACAGCATAACACCCGACGCTTTTTTTGCTGCAAATGCAAGGAATCTCGGGAATTTAGGCAACGGACTTCGGGCTGACGGCAACAGGATTTATGCGGTTTTAAACGGAGCGGCTTCGCTTGAGGCCATGGAGTACCCCGACCTGGTCTCGATTGGCCGAGCCACGGGCTTTTCCTCGCCCCGCCATGCCTTAGTGCTTCAGGGTGGGGACATTGCTGTAAGCGATTGGGGCCGAAACCGGGTCTATCGAGTGAGTAAATCAAGTCTAACCATTAGTGATTCTGTCGATGTAGCGACGGCTCCCGAGGCACTTCTTGCCTACGAAAACGAGCTATGGGTAAGCTGCAGCGGAGGCTACGGAATCGACAGTACGGTGGCTATTATCGATGCAGCCACCTTTGAACTGCTCGCCACGGTTCCTGTTGGGATCAATCCCACCTCAATGGTTCGCATGGGCAACAGCATTTACGTGCTGTGCTCGGGCTACACCGACTACAGTGGGGCAGGAGGGGACCGAGCCGCTTCTTTGGTACGGATTGACGTCACAACTCGCGCGGTGACCGCCAACTACCCCGCGGTAGGCATTTCAGACCGACCCTCAAGGCTTCAGACCGACGGTCAAGTTTTATACTGGATTCGCGACGGCTACATCGGCGATGTGATGAGAATGGAACCCACTGCACTGGACTACCCCGCAATTCCTTGGATTGGTGGCGGAGCCTACGGACTCTATGTGGAACCTGCCACGAGAGATATCTATGTTTTGGATGCCAAGGATTTTCAGCAAAATGGCGAGATACGCCGCTACAGCTTCGCGGGCCAATTGATTTCAATTGCTGAGGCTGGAGTCGTTCCGACCGCAGCGGTCTGGATGCCCTAGTTCTCGCCAATCACGGCATTGCATTATAGGCAGAGTCACTTCGGCTCTGTCTATTGCTGCGCTAATGATTTATGCGCTTGCGGTTGCCTTGCTGCGCTGCAGCGCGAATCCGATGGCGTATCCCCAGAGGGTCGTAGCTCCAAACGAAATTCCCAAAAAGGGTAGGCCAGCGAGGTAAACGAGTCCCAAGGAGGATCCATGGCCTGCGTACCAAACGGCAAAATTGCTTAGACCAAAAAAGATGAGGTTGCTGGCGGCGCTGTGCCCGATCCACGCAAGTCCATCGGCCTTGGGTTTGGCAAGCTGAGCGTAGGCGAGTACGGCCAAGTGTGCAGCATAAACGCCGAGGCTGTCGGCAAAGCCCCAGGAAAATCCCTCTTGGTATGCGGAATAGACGGTATTGTTAAGCACCAAATCTGAGGCGTAGAGCAGGGCTAAGGGTAATAGCATCTGCATCCAAGGTTTGCGAAACCAGGTTCCGCTCAGGGTATTGGCGGCAAGTAGGGCAGAGCCATTGGGAATAAGAAGGAACCGACTCGCGGCGGCGAGCACAAGGGCTACAAAAGGGGTAAATCGCATGCTTTTAGAGTAAACGTTTGAAAATATAAATTACCATGAGCAGTACAAAAATACTTAAAAGGTAGCGGTAGGCTCCTCGGTAGTGCAATTCGTGGGTTGGTCGGTCAACACGATAGCTCCAAACCAAGTAACCCAAAAAAAGTAGGGCAAAAAGTCCAGCAAAAATCCAGTGTCCAGTTCCAATAGTCTCCATTGCGTAATTTCAACCAAAAATACAGCCAAATGAAGGAGATACTTGATTCAGTTTCTGAATTTCACCGCACCTACCGCGTACCGATGCAGGATGCGCCATTGATCATGCCGAGCGAGGATTTAGTGGCACTTCGCCACCGACTAATGGCCGAAGAAAACGAGGAATACCTAGACGCTGCGCGCGCTGGCAACCTAGTAGAGGTAGCTGACGCCCTCGGGGATCAGCTTTACATTTTGTGCGGAACCATTATTACTCACGGCTTGCAGGACCTTATTGAAGAGGTGTTTAGAGAGATTCACCGAAGCAACCTAAGTAAATTAGGCGCTGACGGTCAGCCGATTTACCGCGAAGACGGCAAGGTCATGAAGGGCCCAAACTACTTTAGGCCAGACATCGCCGCAGTTCTGGAAGGACGCTCGCCCCAACGATCAGCATAACCCGGTAAATAACTGGGTGCCGTTTCGTTGACGGCGCTCCCCTTGGGGCTCGGATAAAAACGAATTTCGTCTATGCCTCCCTCGGGCTTAAACCAGAGTTCGATTCTCCCTGACTTCATTCGGCTGGCTGGTCCATCCTCGGGGTAGAAAAGGGCTTCGGCGTTGGTTTCTAGGTCCATTCGCTGCATTTTTCCCTTTAGAATTCGCGCGCGCATGGATTCTGCAGCCATTTGGTTGCAGCGCCCGCTGCTGTCTGATACTTCGCCCAGGTGCACCCCCTCATTGGCCCAAAGACTATCGCCAGGTCCCCATTGGCTCATAGTAAATTGCTTTGCAATAATTTGGTAGTCTTCGCTCCAAACCACTGGGCTTCCCTCGAGAAGAAAGACGGAATCCCTTCGATGACCCCTCCAGCTTTCTGCCCGTCCGCTCCATGAAGTCATGGCAACTGATGCATTCCCACGGGCATTAATGCTGTCGGGGGTAGTAGCAAGCCAGTCCGCCCAGAGTTCGGTACTGTCTCCCTCCCAGTCGGCGAGGTAGGCCGACCCCGTCCATTCCGATCGATCGGCATCGGACCACCTTCGGAATCGATCAGCGCTAAACTGCCGGGATGGCCCCCAGCCTTGAACTCCATTAATGAAATCAAAGGACCGGGATCCGTTCAGTTTCAGGGTGCCGCCTCCAAACACCAGGGAATCCTCATTGAAGCGACCGGATCCTCCCAGAGGTAATTGCGCACTTCCCTGCTCCGCGTGGTAGTCCATTTGTTCGCTGTAAAGCCTTTCGTTGGCGCCGGTCCATCGAACATCACCAAAAAAACGATAGCTGCCTCCATTGAAATCTCCGCGTCGGCAAGTCAGCGTGCCGTCTTTGGTGTTGAGTTCTGCCCGCTGACTAAAAATTCCCTTTTTGGTCGACGTACTGTAGCGCAAACTCGACGTTCGCAGGCTTTGATCGCCGTCTGAAACCGTTACTCCGCCAGAGAAGTAGCTTTCGCCATTAAGGTATTCCAAGACTCGAGATCGAATTATTAGGCCTTCACGGCCAGCGAAGCGCACGTTGTGGTAGGCAAAAAGACGGTTCTCGCCTCGGTACCAGTCTGCGCTATCGCAGGTAAAAACACCTTCGGCGCTAACGAGTTTGACCCTCCCGCGCAGTTTGGTTACGCTGCGGCCATCTAAATTCACCACGGTGAAGCGATCGGCCTGCTTGAGCTGTATCGTTTGTGCGCCGAGCATTCCTGCAAGCAGCAGCGCGAGCGAAGTAAGCTTGGTTCTACCTAGCGTCGCCATAGGGTTTGCTCGCGGTCGGGGCCAACCGAGACCAAGACCACCGGAACGCCCGTGAAATTCTCAATAAAACGCACATAAGACGTTAGGGTATCGGGGAGATCCGTTGTTTGCCGCACCCCGGTCAAGTCTTCGCTCCAGCCCGGGAGGCTTTGGTAGACCGGCTCAAGGAGCTGTGCATCAAGTCGGTAGGGAAGGTGGTCTACCTCTTCGCCGCGGTATCGGTAGGAGGTGCAAACCTCGAGGCTGTCGAGCCCGCTGAGCACGTCGGCCTTCATCATCATGAGTTGCGTGACCCCGTTCACTTCAACAGCGTACTTAAGTGCCACTAAATCAAGCCAACCCGTGCGACGCGGCCGGCCGGTTGTCGAGCCGAACTCTCGGCCAATTTGGCGGATTTTCTCTCCCAATTCATTGTCGAGTTCAGTGGGGAATGGACCGCTGCCGACTCGGGTGCAATAGGCCTTAAAAATACCAATGACCTCCCCGATGCGGTTTGGGGCCAAGCCTAAGCCGGTACAAGCCCCTGCGGCCGTCGTGGTGGAGGACGTTACAAACGGATAGGTCCCAAAGTCGATGTCGAGCATAGTGCCCTGCGCGCCTTCGGCTAAAATGCGCTTACCTGCACGGTAGGCCTCCTGAATAAGAATGTCGGTGTCGGCTAGTGGCAGTTCCTGCAAGCGAGCAATGGCTTCGTACCACTCTGATTCGGCTTCGTCCAGGTCAAAGGCCTGCGTCGCACCGTCCAGCATTTGGAGGTGTTTGGCTTTGAGCGCTCTGTATCGCTCACCAAAATCAGGAAGTTCGATGTCTCCAACGCGAAGTCCGTTTCTGCCCGTCTTATCCATGTAGGATGGTCCAATTCCCTTGAGGGTTGATCCGATCTTGTTTTTTCCTTTGGCCGCTTCAGACGCCGCGTCCAACAGGCGATGACTCGGTAGAATTAGATGTGCCTTACGCGAAATCCTTAGGCAATTTGCGAAGGACACTCCGTAGGGAACGAGTTTATCGATCTCACGCATGAACACCACGGGGTCGATTACGACCCCGTTGCCCACGATATTGATGGCCTTAGGGTGAAAAATTCCGCTAGGAATAGTATGAAGTACGTGCTTAATTCCATTGAATTCAAGGGTGTGTCCTGCATTGGGCCCGCCCTGAAAGCGTGCAACCACATCATAGTCCCTGGTCAGGACGTCCACAATTTTACCTTTGCCCTCGTCGCCCCACTGCAGGCCAAGAAGTATGTCAGCACCCTTCATTGTATGTTTTTTGATTTAGCGTAGATGTATAGTTGGTGACCGGTAACCTCCACTCCAAAGAGCTCGGCAATACTGGCTTTAATTTGCTGGATTCGTGGATCGCAGAACTCGATGACCTCACCGCTATCGACCATTAAAAGGTGGTCGTGCTGGCGGTTAAAGTAGGATTTCTCGTAGTGCGCCTGGTTGGTCGCGAACTGATGGCGCCGCACCAAGCCGCATTCCACAAGAAGGTCTAGAGTATTGTATAGGGTGGCCCTACTCACGTGGTAGTTCTTGGCCTTCATTCCCGAGTACAGCGTTTCTACGTCAAAATGCCCAACTTCGGCGTACACCTCGCTTAAAATCGCATAGCGTTCGGGGGTTTTGCGTTGCCCGCGCTCCTTGAGGTAGCGGTTGAACACTTCGCGTACGCGATCTAATTGCGTTTCAGACATAGGGTAGAGGCCAAAAATCAAAGGTAGGTGCTCTAAGCGTACCTTGCAGCCTATGCTTTGGCGGATTTTTCTCTTGGCAGCGCTGGGTTTCCCGGCACTTCTCCTTGCTCAGTCCAAGGCTGAAGTCCTTCGTTTTCAGAAGGCAATGGAGTTGCTGCGGTCGAAGCCTCCTCAGGTTCAAAAGGCGCGAACTCTGCTCGAGAAGGTGGTTTCTTCGAATCCCGAATATGCCGCGGCATGGGTTGCCTTGGGCGAAGCCTATTCCGCCTTTGAACCGCTTGACGATCAAAAGGCTCGCGCTGCCTTTGTGCGTGGGGCTGCCGCGGGCGCAGAACGTCAAGCCATGTTTCGCTGGACGACTAATGCCATGCTTCAAGGATGGTACGTTCACGCAGATTCTGCAGCCACAGCCTATTTGGCACTCCCTAAAACACCCTCCGTACAGCGCCAAGAGGCGGAGCGGATTCGAGCCTCTGCCAGATTTTCTCAAACGGCATTGCATCGTCCGGGTGACTATGCCTTTTCTCGACTTAGTGATTCGGTGAACCAGCTTGAAATGAACTACTTCCCGAGTATATCGGGAGACAACGCAAGCCTTTACTTCACGGCTCGTCAGCCCAGCGCGCTCGGGGACGAAGTAATTATGTCCAGCCGGCGGCTAGAGGGCACCTGGTCCAAGGCCTTTGCGCTCCCCGGCGGACTCAATACCATGGGGAATGAAGGGGCAGTCAGTGTAAGAGGCGACCAAAAAATGATGGCTTTTGCCGCCTGCGAGCGAGAAGAGGGCTACGGGTCCTGTGATATTTATTTTTCTTTTCTCCGCGCGGACGGCCGCTGGTCCGAAGCGCAAAATGCTGGCCCTGACATTAACACGGGTCAATGGGAATCACAGCCCTGCCTGTCGGCGGACGGCCGAGAACTTTTTTTTGTACGAGAATCCCGCCAAGGTGAAGGAACAGCTACTATTTGGCATGCCCAGTTGCGCGACGGACGGTGGGCCCAAGTTGCGCCCTTGCCTAGTCCGATTAACTCCTCTGGCGCAGAGTCTACGCCGTTTTTGCATGCCGACGGCAAAACCCTCTATTTTGCCTCCAGCGGTCGCGAGGGAATGGGCGGATTGGATTTGTACCTGAGCAGGCGAACCACCGACAGTACTTGGTCCGAACCGCAGCATCTCCCTCCTCCCTTGAATGACCACCTTGATAATTTTGGTTTGGTAGTCCGGCCCGACGGCAAAGAGGCTTTTTTTGCACGCGGCGGAATCCTTGGTGATGCAGCGGGGCGGGTTGATTTGTACCAGCTTTCGCTGCCCGAGTCCTATCGTCCCAGTCCAATTCTCTGGTGGACGGTCTGGGTCGCCGACCGAGTCAAGGGAGGCTTGGTTGCTGATGCACAGTGGAAGATTTCTGACTTTGAACAGTCTAGGGTGCTGGACCACAAAGGCTCAAGCTACCAAGTTGCCTTGGTCGAGGGAAGTCCGCGCGGATTTCAAATACAGGCAGCGGGCTACCAGATGCTTAGCGAACGCAGAATTTTAACCGAGCGTTCCAAGGATTCCCAAATGGACACCCTTTGGCTGCAGCCCATCGAGTCGGGCCAACGCACAAGGCTTGAAAACCTCTATTTTGCTACGGATTCCGAGGCGCTTCTGCCCCAATCAAGGCCAGAGTTGCTCAGTTTGGTTGCATGGCTCAAAGCCAATTCCAAGGTGAGGGTTTGCATCGAGGGGCATACCGACAGCGTGGGCAGCTCAGCCTACAATCTTGATTTATCGGAGCGCCGCGCCAAGGGAATAGTTCTTGAATTGATTAATGAGGGAGTTGATCGTAATCAATTGGAATACAAAGGTTATGGTCTGAGTAAACCAATTGAATCAAACCAGACAGAGCAGGGTAGGGCGCGAAACCGACGCACCGAGGTCCTAATCCTTTAAGCCTAGGATTTTGACGCCTTCTCTGATTTCAGTAATTGCGCCAGAGCTCCGCCGCATCAATTCCCAGTCCAAAAAGCGCAAAATCTAACCGGGCAGGGTCTTCTGGGTCAATGAGGCGCAGGGCATAGTCGAGTTCCTTGACCGCCAGGGCATCGTTTTGCTTGCGCTGCAGTAGCCCAAGTCCGCGCGCAACTCTTGCGCTGTGAACATCCAGGGGGCAGCTCAGGGCAGACTTCGGTAGGTGGGACCAAATACCCAAGTCGACACCGCGTCGGTTGGGGCGAACCATCCAGCGCAAAAACAAATGCAGACGTTTTGCTGCAGAGCCCGCAGCAGGACTTGCAATGTGCTTTGCTGTGCGAGAATTCACGGCATCTCCAAGCAGCTCGAGCCGGGCGCGATCAATGGCAGGACCAAAATCGGTTTCCTCGGGCTGCAGTGCAAACAAACCAGCCAGTGAGCCTCTTTTGCGAAGCGCTGCCTGCAGTCCAGCCAACAGTATGGCGGAATCTTCAGCCAATAGGGTTCGGTGCCGCCATGGCAGTAGCTTAAGGTCGGATTCGTCGGCCTCTATTAGCCATTGCGCGGGCCGATCGCCCATTTCGCCAACAGCTCTTTCTGCCGAAGCGATGATGGATGTTCTCGATCCCCAGGCAATGGTAGCGGCCATGAAGCCAACTAATTCGGCACTAAGAGGGTCGTCTAAGAACCTACGCGGCAGTGAGATCGGGTCAAAGGGTACGAAATCGGGGCGTTCCACACGGTCCGCCCAAGACAAGAGTAGGTCGGCTAGGTCCATTGCCCGTCCTGCAGGTGCAGGCGTCGGTCTGCCTTACTTGCGAGCCAGTCGGAATGGGTGGCCACGACAATGGCAACGTTCCAGACCTTGCGAGACTCGTCGAGAAGCTGGTAGAGTTCCTCAGACCGCCCACGGTCCAAATTGCCCGAAGGTTCGTCTGCCAGCAGTACTTTGGGTTGGTTGATAAGCGCCCGAGCGATGGCGATTCGCTGCTGTTCTCCTCCGCTAAGCTCGTCGGGACGGTGGTTCAGTCGGTCGGCCACGTCTAGGCGTTCGGCAATTGCTCGAGCCTGAACTTCAGGGTTTTTGCCATAATTACCCGCAATCAGTGCGGGGAGTAGGATGTTTTCAAGCGCCGTGAGTTCAGGCATCAAATGATGAAACTGAAAGACCAGCCCTAGGCTCTGGTTGCGAAACAGGTCAAGGGCCTTGCCTGACTGTGCATAGGGCAATCCTTCAAAAGCGAGTTGGCCCTGGTCTGGCTGATCAAGACCTGCTAAAAGATGAAGAAGCGTGGATTTACCCGAGCCACTGGCCCCCGTAATCGCAACAAATTCTGACGAATTCAAACTAAAGTTAATTCCTTGAAGCACCCGGAGGCTCCCGTAGCTCTTGTGCAGGTTTTGGGCTTCAATCAAGTGGCTCATTCCTCAAAAGTACGAGTGAAATCCGCGCTCTCAGACGTACTTTTGCTAGGCCGGCCAAAGAACCTTTAACCCCAATAATTATGAATCTTCACGAATACCAAGGCAAAGAAATTTTGGCTCGTTATGGGGTGCGCATTCAGCGCGGAATCGTTGCTTCAACACCCGACGAGGCGGTGTCTGCTGCGAAGCAACTAACCGAACAGACCGGTACATCATGGCATGTGGTTAAGGCTCAGGTTCATGCGGGAGGACGCGGAAAAGCGGGAGGCGTAAAGTTGGCCAAGAATCTTGAGGAAGTTCGCGAACGATCAGGTCAAATTTTGGGCATGATGCTCGTAACGCCGCAAACTTCCGCAGAAGGCAAGAAGGTCCACCAAGTACTCATTGCAGAAGACGTTTACTACCCCGGCGAATCGCCTACGGAGGAATACTATATGTCTGTTTTGCTTGATAGAGCGGCCAGTTGTCCAATGATCATGTACAGTCCTGACGGGGGAATGAACATCGAGGAGGTTGCAGAAAATCACCCGGAACGCATTTTTACAGAGCACATTGATTCCTTCGTGGGCCTCCAGGATTTTCAAGCGCGACGAATCGCATTCAACCTTGGCTTAAGCGGAGCGGCCTCTAAGGAGATGGTGGCTTTTGTTAAAAGTTTGGTCAAAGCCTACGAGGGTGCTGACGCTGCCTTATTTGAAATTAATCCTGTCCTAAAAACCAGCGATAATAAAATTTTGGCGGTAGATGCCAAGGTAGCTCTCGACGACAACTCCTTGTTTCGCCATCCTGACCTTGAGGCACTTCGCGACTACCGCGAAGAAGATCCGACGGAAGTCCGCGCGGCCGAAGTAGGACTAAATTTTGTAAAGCTCGACGGCAACGTCGGCTGCATGGTCAACGGGGCGGGGCTCGCCATGGCCACCATGGACATCATCAAAATGGCGGGCGGAAACCCTGCAAACTTCTTGGATGTGGGCGGGACTGCAGACGCACAGCGAGTGGAGACTGCCTTTAGAATCATCCTCGAGGATCCTAATGTAAAGGCAATTCTTGTGAATATTTTTGGTGGAATCGTTCGTTGCGATCGGGTTGCTCAAGGAATTGTTGATGCCTACCGAAGCATTGGTGAAATTTCCGTTCCCATCATAGTGCGCCTTCAGGGAACCAACGCCGCCGAGGCAAAAATACTCATCGAAGAAAGTGGCCTTAAGGTCTATTCTGCCACATTGCTCCAGGAGGCTGCCGATCTGGTTAGCCAGCATGTAGGTTAGTAATCCCAGGTGTTCGCGATTGAAATTCTGTCGGCCCTGCTGAACGTCGGCTTTGTCCTAGGCTTAGCTTTTCGCGTCCGTTGGGCCTGGGTACTTGGGTTTTTTGGATCCACCCTCGCGGTAATCCTGCTTTTTGATTCCAAACTTTATGCGGAATCTATTCTAAACTCAAGCTACGCACTACTTGCTATCTACGGTTGGTTTTCTTGGGGGCGTCCTGCGTCCGCATTAGGGCCAATCATTAGTCGCCCCATTGCCCTGGTTTTGATGCTAGGTTTAGCAGTTGGGCTTGCTTGGTTGATGATCAGGCATACTGACAACCCCCGCCCGCTTGCAGACGCTATTATGTTTTCAGGAGGAATTTTAGGCACTCTTTGGCAAGTCCAGCGTGACCGATGGAACTGGCCCCTTTGGCTGGTCCTCAATGGCATTGGAATCTGGCTCTATGCCGACCGAGGTCTATGGGTATACGCGATGTACAGTGGCCTAATGGCTGGACTGGCCTGCTGGGGCTGGTTCCGCTGGGGATCTGAAGTTAATGCTGCAAAAGCCACCTCGAAATAGCCTGCCAGCTGTCGGGTGCAATTCCGTGACCCATTGGGAATCGCTGAACCTCGATTCCGGCGCCCGACTGATTGGCTTCGGCATAGCTGGGCAGCGAAAGGCTGGGAGGTATAACCCCGTCCTGGTCACCAACAACGGCTAAGTGAGCAAGGAATTGGGCGGCATTCCAGCCTAAATCTCCTTTAAACCAATCGTTGGGAAAGTAGCTAGCCACGGCAACGCAGCCAGATATTAGCTCGGGGTTCGAAGCTGCAAGGGCATTGGCGACAATTCCGCCCTGCGAAAAACCAAACAAAATTGGTTTAAGAGCGGCGTGCTCCAATAGCTTACGAAGTTCAGTTAAGCTTTCCACAACCTGATCCATGCCGACTTGCCGCACCCCTTTGCTATCAAAATGCAGGTCATACCAGGCATACCCTCCGGTAGCTAGTGGCCGTGGTGCACGAAGCGAGCGCACATTCCAGTCGATCGGAATCAGTCTGGCTAAACCGAATAAATCGTTTTCGTCGCTTGCGTAACCGTGCAAAAACCAGAGCTCTTTTTGAGCAAGTCCCTGAGCGGGTCGCCAGCAGGAATGCGCAAGGTCAATCAACGCTCAATGTCCCAGGTAAGGTCCGCCAAGAGGCGAATTGAATTGAGAAATTCCATGGTGCTTCTTTTGGAGAGCGACCATTCTTCAGGACTTAGCATCGAGAGAATCATAGTGCTGTCCTCTTTGCGGTACAAATGGTAGGTGTGGTTAATCACAGGCTTAAAACTCAGTTTTGCGGAATACACCCATTCCGATACTTCCCTGCGTCGCTGTATTGCCTTGGCCTGCTCGGCAAGAAGCTCCATCTGCTTGCGCAGCAGGTCCATTTGCTGGTCCGTCTGGTAGGCCATAGCCTCCAAAGACTGATGCTTTATAACCCCTTCTTTAGTAGGCACAATCGGAGGCGAGCTCACGCTGTGCGCATAGGGTAGCAAGCCTGGATTTTGTGCAACCTTGTCGATGTCGATGGGGTTGACCGTGATTTTGGGCTTGTTCATTGCAGCAAAGTTAAGCCTTGCCAAAAAGGCGTTCGTTGGTCTGCCAACGGAACAAGAAAATTTGCTCGAGCTTGGGGCGAACAATAATGGGGTGCAGCAATGCCCCAAGGAATCCGAAGGGAACCTTATAATGGACTACGTCGCGCATGAGCACGCCGCCTTCTACGGACTTAAAAAAGTGTTCGTGGTGCCAAATGGCGTAGGGCCCCACGCGCTGCTCGTCCACAAAATATTCTCCTTCAGAAACATGGGTGATTTCCGTAACCCAATTCATGGGAATCCCCAAGAGGGGCGAAACCGTGTATTCAATGAACAAGCCTGGGTACATAGCGTCGGGAACCTCTCCATGAACTTTAAAGCCCAAACTGGTAGGGGTGATTTTGGCCAAATTTTTAGGAGAAGAAAAAAAGTTCCAGGCCTCCTCTTTAGTTATAGGCAGAAACTGCTCGCGTTCAATTTTATACATAGGAGTGAAACCCAGATTTTACACAAAAAGTTTAAGCCTGTTCAGAAAGTAAGACCCGAAAGCGACCATTACGCAACAGGATGACTTGGTCAAGGTGGTTTGCGGAATTGGTCAAGGGTGAATCCACCCTCAAGGTGAAGACTGTCGATTGTGGCTTGATCGAAGTATAGTTCTGCCCTTTTTTGTAGCGCTCGCCGAGGACCACATAATTAAGATCAAAGTCTTGGTAGAATCTCGCAGCGCTTTGAACCACGCTCAGACTGAGTTTATTTCGACCACTTAGAATGTGTGAAAGCACCGCACGAGAAACGCCGAGGTTGCTAGCAATCGAGCTCGCACTTCGGTTTTGAGAATCTAACCACTCCTTAAAACGTAAATTTTCCAAGGGTAAACGCTGCATCAATCAAAGTTACAATTCGTATGAAGCGTTTACAATTGTTTCGCCTTTGGAATTAAAATATTCAATATTGAGTTTCTTCGTTGAAACCTTGATTACTGTGAAGTGCTTTTGATTCACCGGATTACCTCGAATCGTTGTATTGGCCAAGGTCTCAAGGCTGCTGGGCTCAAAGACCTTGGAGGTTAGGGGCGAGGAACAAACTTCAATAAAGCGCTTACCTTGGAAGGTCGCCTCTTCGATTTCCCCATGGTGCCTGTCGCCCGTTAGAAACACTACCTGACCTGAGAATTGGGCACATCGCTTGAGTAATTCCAGGCGCTCTTTTGGGTAGCGTGCCATATTTTCAAATGACTCAAATAAGTTAAGTACCTGCGATCCAAGCGCAATAAAAACCAAGGAGGCATCGTAATTGGACTTCAGGACCTCAGAAACCCAATCTAGTTGCTGATTTCCTAGGACCTGGGTGCCCACTGGACCACGGTGCGTTCGGTCATCGAGACCAATGATAACCACTGATCCCCGTCGTTCCTGCCACCTGAGGTCTCCGAATTCAGCCAAAGAAAAAGGCGTTTCCTTAAAAACAGAACTAAAGATCTTTGCGCTAACCCCCTTGAGCGCATAGGTGCTGTCTGCATCATTGGGCCCAAAATCGTGATCGTCCCAAATGGCGCGCTGGCTGATGTTCTGCATCATTTGAGCCAGCGGGGGGCTTGCATGCCTCCGCCTCCAGTTTTCCACCATCCGAATGCTGTCGTTCCATTCCCCGTTGGTATAGTAGGTGTTGTCGCCAAGCCAAAAGAAAAAAGCCGGTTTTTTAACTTCAATTTGGGTGAAAATTAGCTCGCTTTCGAGATCGCTTAACTCCGCGCAGCTGCCCATCGCAAAGGTTAGTACTTGAGCATCGGTCGCACTGCCAGCGAGGGCAAAAGCCAATATAAACGCTTGTACTTTCATATTCCGAAGTTAGGTCCTCGCGTACACTACTTTTGAACCCGTGCGTTACCAAAACTTTAACAGTCGCTCCCAATTGCTTGCTGAAGCGGCAAATTTTGGTGGTTGGGGTCTTCATAATATTGCTCCAGCAGCACGGACTCCTTTTTGGACTTTGAGCCACCCGGATGCAGCAGGAGGGGAGCCCAGAGTTGCTTGGTCGATGATGCACGGCAATGAGCCGACAGGCTTTGAGGCTCTTCTGCGCCTGATTCGCTGCGGAAGGCCTCAATGCGATTGGACTCTTATACCCTTGGTGAACCCCTCTGGCATCGATGCATTTACTCGCCTCACCAGCGAGGGGATTGACCTTAACCGAAGGGCGCGAGATCATGGTCCGCTCGAATCCGACCTACTGAAATCAGTGCTGGCCTCCGGTTCGTTTAAGCTAGCCCTTAACCTTCACGACCAGCGAAGTTTGTTTTGCCCCAACGGACAGGCTATTCCCAGCAGTCTTAGTGTACTGGCGCCCCGTTGCATCAATCAAGACCAGGAATCCTTTTCGGAGCCTGCCCAGGCTTGGGCCGGAACCATTAGCGGCCTAATGCGAGACCTTGAGCCCAATTGGGGCTATGCTCGGTTCGACGATGCGTACTACACTACGGCCTTCGGCGAGTGGACCCAAGAATTAGGGATTCCAACGGTTACCGTCGAAACCGGCGTAACCCTTGAAGATTATTCTCGAGAAAGGGTATCCCTGCGACTCGGCGAGGTATTGCGCACGATTGACGCTATAAGGAGTCCTCCGTTTGAAGGAATCACACACTACCTGAACCTTCCGCTCAATGCATCTTGGGGAGTTGATTTGGAACTGCGGTCCGGCAATCAAATCAGCCACTGGCAGGTGTGGGAAGAGGTCCAGAGCCAGTCGCACTCCTCAGGAATAGCCAAAGCAATTCCTCAAGGCAATGCTGCGCCTATTCCATATCAAACGATTAACCTGCTTAAAAGGGAGTTTGACGAGATTCAGGCTAAAGACTCATGGACCTCTTTAGAGCTCTATGCCGTTTCTTCGACCGACTTAGGCTCCTTTGCAGAGGCATTACCCAAGTAGGCAAAGTCTCGGGCGACTACGTCGGTTCGATTGACGGACTGCTGCTCGGTATTAGTGTAGCTGTAGTAAGAAAGAGAGCCTTCGATGGCGCAGAGGTCGCCACGCTTCAGAATTTTACTCGCCCTTGACGCCAGCTTATTAAACATTACAACGTTGTGCCAGACGGTTCGGTCTTCATAGGCCCCTTCCGCATTCTTCACACGGTCGTGTGTTGCGATGGAGCATTTTAGGCGCGATACCTCATTTTCAAAGTTGCGGAATTCGGGGTCTTGCCCCACATAACCAATTAACTGAACTTTATTTTTCATGATTTACAAATGTTAATTAAACAAAACAGGGCAAAGCACGATCGATACGATGATGAAAGTAGGTTATAAACGTAAGTTCTAGAATTTATTAACATCTTGTTAATTAATCGTTTCTCTTATTTTTTGTTTACAAATGTTGACATACTTTCGAAATATTATAATCATTATCAATTTAAAAACATAGAATAAAAATGCAACATACAGGTCATAAATTTTGTCTTAACTGCGGCCTCCCAGTTTTTGGAAGGGCAGACAAGAAATACTGCGACGATTACTGCCGCAATGACTTTCATAACAGTCAGGCCGTAACCAATTCTAAGCTCACGAGGTCTTCTCACAAGAAGCTTCGTCGCAACTACGAAATTCTTAATGGAGTAATAGATGCTGGAGTCTGCGAAATTGCCAAAGATGAACTGCTCGTCTATGGCTTTAACACCAAAGCGATGACCGAACTCGATCTTCGAGAAGACGGGACGATGCTTTATGGCATATATGACATACAGTACTTTGAGAAAGCAAACCGCATGATTGAAGTATATCGAAAGTCCGACCTGTCGCCGCAATGGTAGGCTTCGGTCTACCTTTGGCGCTATGTCAGAGCGTTTGGTAGTCGTTGGTGGTGGAGCCGCGGGTTTTTTTGCCGCTATTGCAGCAGCAGAAGCCAATCCTCAGGCTCAAGTTTACCTCCTTGAAAAGTCCGCACAATTCCTCGGAAAAGTTCGTATTTCAGGGGGAGGGCGATGCAACGTAACTCATGCATGCTTTGACCCTCGCGACCTAATAGACTATTACCCGAGGGGCGGGCAGGAATTGCTTGGCCCCTTTTCTCGTTTTGCCTGCGGCGACACCATGGAGTGGTTTGAAGATCGTGGCGTATCGCTCAAGGTCGAAGAAGACGGGCGAGTTTTTCCTGTTACCGACGACTCTCAAACTATTATAGATTGCTTGCTCTCCATGGCGGAGTCTGCTGACGTTCGTTTCGAGCTGCATTCGGGCCTAAAAAACCTTATTCTACAACCCAGCGGCAGTTGGAGTTTGATCTTAGAGAGCGGGCGTGTTATTGAGGCGGACCGGGTACTTTTAGCCCCCGGATCCAGTAAAAAAACTTGGGATGTGCTCGCGGAATTAGGCCACCAAATCGTGCCGCCAATACCTTCGCTTTTTACCTTTAACGTCAGGGATCCGCGCATAGAAGACCTGTCGGGGGTTTCCCTCGCCAACGTGCGCGTAACGGTTCCCGTTGGCGGACTCGAAACAGAGGGGCCGATGCTCATCACGCACTGGGGCTTAAGCGGCCCAGCAGTGCTTAAAATGAGTGCATTCGGAGCGCGATGGATGGCCAATTGCGACCACCGCTTCACTATTTATGTCAATTGGACGCCCCAGTTTAGTACCGAAGAGTTGCTGGACGAGCTCAATGCTCTGCGCAAGGACGTCAATCACCAGCGCAAGCGCGTTCGTTCCAACGCCCTGTTTGGCATTCCGCTTCGTTTGTGGCAGTCCCTAGCAGCCTTTGCTCGGATTCCTGATGCCGCCAATTGGTCTGATTTAAGCAAACCACAGCTGCGCAAGTGGGCTGAGGTGCTCACGGAATCCGCTTTCAATGTGGTCGGAAAATCCACCAACAAAGACGAGTTTGTTACCTCTGGCGGAGTGGCTCTCGAGGAAGTTTCGTTTACCACGATGCAAAGCCGCCTGCATCCAGGGCTCTATTTTGCGGGCGAATTACTCGATATCGACGCCCTCACGGGTGGATTCAACTTTCAGGCAGCCTGGACGACTGGGTGGATTGCGGGACATGCTATGGCGGGCGCGCCTATCTAAAAAAAATTTGAATAAATTAGAATTACTAACTATATTAGCATACTAATTTTAACAACATGGCATTAGCAGAACAAATCAAAAACCGCCGCAAGACCAAAGGATGGACTCAAGCTCAACTCGCAGAGCGACTGGGGCTAAATCGTGCCCAAGTGGGCTCCTACGAAGAGGGGAGGGCGGAGCCGAAGCTCGACAGCCTCAAGGCTATGGCTCAGTTGTTTGCCTGCAGTATTGACGCATTGGTGTCGGGAGATGCGCGGACCACTAAAGAACTGTCGGGCCAAAAGCTTCGCGTGCTTACGGTAGCAGTGGACTCTCGCGAGGGGAGTGAGCGAGTTTCCGTGGTTCCGGTCAAAGCAGCAGCGGGCTATCTGGGCGGTTATGGCGATCTCGATTTTATCGAAGCCTTACCCCAGTTTGCGCTTCCTCTTCCCGAGTTTGCGCAAGAAGAAACACGACGGGTTTTTCAAATTCAAGGAGACAGTATGCTTCCCATTATGTCAGGTTCCTACGTGATTTCAAGCTATGTTCAAGACTGGCGAAGCATTAAGACTAATGAACTCTATGTCTTTTTGACTCAAGAGCAGGGTGTGGTCTTTAAGCGCGCCATCAACCGCATTGCCGAGGCAGGCTGCCTGGATTTAGTATCCGACAACCCCGTATACAAGCCCTATTCCGTGCACGTTGATGAGCTCATTGAGGTATGGAAGGTTCAAGGCTTTATTCAGCTTGACCTGACAACTAAGCCCAATATGGATCAGGTAATTCTCGCCCGACTAGAAAACCTTCAAAGTGAAGTACACGAACTTCGCCGCTCGCTCAACCAGCATGTGGCCTAAGGATTCATGGATCGCACCGTACTCCACATGGATCTTGACAGCTTTTTTGTATCTGTTGAGCGACTTATGGACAGCAGGCTGCACGGAATTCCCGTGCTCGTGGGCGGAGTAAGCGATCGAGGCGTGGTTGCGGCCTGCAGCTACGAGGCTCGCCAGACGGGCGTACGTTCAGGAATGCCTATGCGCATGGCGCGCGAATTCTGCCCCGAAGCGGTAGTTGTTCGAGGTAATTCCATGGAGTACACCAAGCATTCCAAGGTGGTGACCGAGATTGTGAGCGAGGCGGTCCCTGTGCTTGAAAAAGCGTCTATCGACGAATTCTATGCAGATTTAAGCGGCATGGACCGATTTTTTGGAACCTATGAGTTTGCTCAGGAGTTGCGCGATCGAGTAATTCGCGAGTCGGGACTCCCAATTTCCTTTGGCCTGTCAACCAGCAAGACGGTTGCCAAGGTGGCTACGGGAGAAGCCAAGCCAAACAACCATCGCCACGTGCCCCGAGGTATTGAGCGGATGTTTATGGCTCCACTCTCGGTGCGCAAAATTCCCATGGTGGGGGAGAAGACCTACCAGTCTCTTCGTGCCTTGGGTGTTCAGCGCATTGCAACGCTCCAAGAGATGCCCTCCGAACTACTCTATCAGGTTCTAGGCAAGCCCGGCTTGGACCTCTGGAGCAAGGCCCAGGGAGTGGATGACCGCCCCGTTAGTCCCTATCATGAGCGCAAGTCGATTTCGACCGAGCGAACTTTTGAGCAGGATACGCTCGATGAGGTTAAGCTCAAGGGCATGCTTGCGGCGATGACCGAGAACCTCGCCTTTCAGCTACGGCGCGGCCATCGGCTCACGAGCAATATTTCGGTGAGAATTCGCTATTCTGACTTTCAAACGGTTTCGCGGCAGCGCCAAATCCCATACACTGCTGCGGACCACGTGCTTTTAGAGGTTGCTGAAAGCCTTTTTAGGCAGCTTCACGACCGGCGCCAGCGAGTTCGCCTAATCGGAATTCGCTTTAGTGGACTGGTAGGAGGAGGGGAGCAGTTTGGCCTTTTTGAGCTGGACGACCGGGGGTATCGATTGAGTGAGGCGATGGATCGAATTCGGATTCGCTACGGAGACAGGGCTGTAGTTAGGGCCTTTGGTATGGCTGCACAAACCATAGGAAGACCCAACCCCTTCAGTGGGGATCCGCCGCCACTTTTGGCCAATAGAAAGCAGTAAAAGGGGCGATAGGTTTTAACTATGTACATTTATAAATAATTTATAACCAGTACTTTAATAATAATAAATTAAATCAAAGAATCAATTAACTATGTGCGGTCGCTATGTTCAGGTATCCAAGCTCGAGGTGCTCCAAAAGCGCTTTGGAGCTGAGGCGATTCAGCCGGAACTATGGCGCGCAAATGCCAATATTGCTCCGGGTAGCGCAACGCCGGTGGTTACCAGTGATGCGCCAAAACAGATTCAATTCTATCAGTTTGGATTTCGCCCCTCTTGGGCCACCTCGAAGATGATGTTCATCAATGCTCGAGCGGAGGGCGATCATAATCCCGACAACGATCCGCGCTATAATGGGGCCAAGGGCATCATTCAGAAGCCTAGCTTTCGCAAAGCTATACGGAGTCAACGTTGCTTGGTCTTGGCCGATGCCTTTATTGAAGGTCCGTTTGACCGCAAACTCAGCGAACCCTACTTGGTTTATCTCCAAGGCAAAAACCGTCCGTTTGCCATGGCTGGAATATGGGACTCCTGGATGGATCCAGACAGCCAGCGCGAACTGTTTTCGTTCGCTATTATTACCACTACGGCAAACGAGGTGCTTCAGCATATTCGCCATCCGCGTTCGCCAGTCATTCTTTCGCAAGAATCCGAAGCTGCTTGGCTCGCCACCGATACTCCTTTGGCAGACGTCACGGACTTGCTCCGACCATGGCCCTCAGAAGGCATGAATGCCTACCCAATCAATCCGGCGATTAAGCACCCCGGAGCTCAGGGATTGGACCTTCTTCAGCCCATAGGTGAGCGCATAATGCCCGAAGAGGCACTTATTCTGCGCAGCAGCATCGATAATCAAGCCGGCAGGTAAGGGGCCGTGCGCATTACTCACTCAGCCATGAGCATGCGCTTTGGGCTGCATGCACCCGAGCAGGTGCTTCGTCTTGCGGAGCAGTGGGGAGCCGGCCCGCGACTCATTTTTGCAGAAATCAACAGCAGTGGAGCCTGGCTTCAGGTGCTGCGCAAGGCCAGTATCGCGCTGCAGCCCGGCCTTGACTGGCGTCAGGGCGGAATCCGAACCCTTTTGCTTTTGCCTCGATCCATGGAAGCCTATCGATTTATTATGGATTGGGTAAGCCAGATGCGCAACCAAGGAAGGGTGGGCGACCCCTCTGACTGGCATCAAGGGCCACTGCACGCTGAGGTTGACGTTATTTTCCCCATTCAGCGGTCACCAAAGCGCCCCCTGGGCCCTAGGGAGTGGTTGGGCACCGCAGACCACGAGCAGCTTCGAGCTCAGCGACACCCGGAGTCAAGTCGGGCCCTGGCATGGAAGACTTGCGTGTTTATGCGACCCGAAGATCCAGAACTGCACCGAGTGCTCCGTGCCGTGAACCGCAACGGAACCCTTGCCAACTTGCCCTTGCACGAAGTCATCGAAGAGCGTGACCCCTGGTGGGAATCATCAGAACGCACCCAGCAGCGCTTTGAGCCCTGGATTTGGCGTCAAACCGAACGCTTTTTGGCCAATCTGCCAAACTGGACCTACGACCAGTGGCGCGGAACCGGAAACCAAAACCAGTCCAGCTACACTGGTCGACCCGGCAAGGATCAAGCCCTCCTTAGAATGCTCTGCGAAGATGCCTTGCCCGAGCGCTATCCGGGGCGATCCAGCGACCCCCAGCTGCGAGCTCGCCTCGAGAAAGAACTGGGCCTCATTCAGCAAAAAGACTTTGTGGCCTACTTTCTACTCAACTGGGACATTATTCGCTATGCCCAAAAGCAAAATTTCTTCTACGTAGGGCGGGGGAGTGGAGCAAACTCTGTAGTTGCCTATCTACTTAAAATTACGAATGTTGACCCTATTGAATTGGATCTTTACTTTGAGCGATTCATCAATCTATACCGCAGCGCCCCCCCCGACTTTGACATTGACTTTTCCTGGCGCGACCGACCCCGGCTCACCGAATACATCTTCACGCGCTTTCCCCATACTGCACTGCTTGGTGCGGTAAGCACCTTCCAGCATCGGGCTGTCGTCAGAGAACTGGGTAAGGTTTGGGGGCTCCCAAAATTTGATATCGACGAACTCGCCGACGGCAAACTACGCGATCGCGACGAAATCGCCCACAGCATTCTGCGCTATGGCCGCCTTCTACACGGACTTCCGAACCGCATGACGCTGCATTCCAGCGGAATCATTATCGCAAAGGCGCCGCTAACTACCTGGTCGACAACCTTTATGCCGCCCAAGGGCTTTCCGACGCTTGACTTTGATATGCATACCGCCGAGGACGTTGGACTTCATAAGTTCGATATTCTCGGCCAACGCGGACTCAGTAAAATATCAGAGACGCTAGATACCCTCCGTGCTGCGGGCATCCCAACGGCTGACATCCACGACAGCCATCGCTTTAAAAACGATCCGCACTGCCTAGAGCTACTCCGCAACGGTGGCGCTATGGGTTGCTTTTATGTGGAGTCGCCCGCAATGCGAATGCTAATGACCAAGCTGCAGACTTCCAACTACTTGGAACTTGTTGCCGCCAGCTCCGTCATTCGACCGGGTGTTGCTTCTTCGGGAATGATGAAGGCCTACATCGACCGCCATCGCGATCCAGTCCGTCGTTCTGAAGCGCATCCTATGCTTTTAGGGATTCTGCCAGAAACCTACGGAGTCATGGTTTACCAAGAGGACGTCATCCGCGTTGCGCACGAGTATGCGGGCCTAACCTTGGCCGAGGCAGACGTCCTGAGGCGAGGAATGTCCGGAAAATTCCGTTCCCGAGAAGAATTCAACGCGATGGAAGAGCAATTTTTTAAAAACTGTGCGGCGCGGGGCTATCCTGCCGAAGAATCCCGCGAAATCTGGCGCCAAATCGAAAGCTTCGCTGGCTATGCCTTTGCTAAGGGGCATTCCGCGTCCTACGCTGTTGAAAGCTTTCAAAGCCTATATCTTAAAGCATACTTCCCGGTGCCCTACATGGTTGCCAGTGTCAACAACGGCGGCGGCTACTACCGTGCAGAACAGTACCTGCAAGAAGCTCGACGCCACGGTGCGCGGGTAGAGCCGCCCTGCGTCAACGAAGGAAGATCATTCACCCTGCTTCGCGGCCTGCGCATAATTCTCGGAACCGACCGGATTCGAAGCCTGGATTCCGAATTTGCCCGTCGAATAGAGTATTCCCGTCAGGAGGGAGGAGCCTTTCTCGATTTAGACGACTTCATAGACCGCCTTCACCTTCCTGGCAGTTACGTTCCGCTTGATTCCTTACTCCTTTTAATCCGAGCCGAAGCCTTTCGCTTCACGAACTGCTCCGCCCGCAAACTACTTTGGGCAGCGCACCGCCGCCTTGGTCACCGTCCGCCACCGTCGCCCGGACCCAGCTTGTTTGACTCTCTAGCAGAGTTTCGCAGCAAGGAGCTCCATATACCGATACTAGAAACCAATGAATTAGAGCAAGCCTACGAGCAAATTGAACTCTTCGGATTCCCCCTCTGCGACCCCTTTTTACTGTTTAAAATCCCTGAAATCAAGAACAGCGTCCTGCCCGAGCATTGGCCGGAACATCCTGGTTTCTTCACCGAAATCCTGGGCTACCTAGTAAGCCTTAAAAACACCAAAACGCAGCGTGGCGATTGGATGCAAATCGGAACCTTTGAAGACCGCCGAGGAGTGGTATTCGATGTGGTACTTTTTCCGCCGGCAGTGGCTCGCCACGCAATTCGCCGCCGCGGAATCTACCAAATGTCGGGCAGAATTTCTGCAGAATACGGCTACGCAAGCCTCTCCGTGCAGCACTTGAATCGATGTTCCGCGCTCCTGGATCCGCGCTTTGACGAAACGCCTGCTCATTTGATACCCGCGCCAGCCAAACCGAATCGCGCCTCCACGGTGGGTCAGAATCCAGTCAAAGTCCATCTTCGCAGCAGCTGAACGATTTAAGCAGGTCTAAAGCCTTGATTGTAGAGAACTAAAGACTTTGATATTTTTATCCTATAATATATATTATGTTAATTAGATTCCAGATAAGCACTAAATACTTATAACTCCACACCACCTATCATCAAGAAAAAAGCCCGCATGAGCGGGCCTCTATTCAATAACGTAGAATCCTTCCTCTACAACTCACTAATCGCAGCAGCAATTCGTTTCACGTCATCGTACTTACCCAATTTATAGTAAACCTCCCGAAGGGCTTCAAGGGTTGATGAATCCTTTGGGCTCAGAACATAGGCGCGTTCAAAAAACGTCAGGGATTTTTGAAGTTCCGCATTCTTTTTCTTGTCAAGCTCGTCAAACTGCTTTTGGGTCGCATTTCTAGGCAAACCGTTGATCTGCTCTACGTACTTATTGCTCTCGTCGATGTACACCAGGCCAAGCATATAGATTGCATCTACATAATTAGCATCCGAATCAATTGCCTTTTGGTAGTATTCAATACCCTTAGGGATGTTTTTAAGCTTCTGATGATGTAAAAAACCAGCATTATATAAATAGAGAGGATTACTCGGCTCCTTAATCAAGGCTTCCTCAAGCTTTGAGATGGCACCCTTAAAATCTTCGCGATCCAAGTAAGCCTGAAGCTCAAGCTTGAGTAGGTCGTCGTTGCTCGGAAACTTAGCCCTCGCCTCCGCGACGAGCAAATCAAAATCTGCGCTGCGTTTGGCCTCAATGTACATAAACAGGAGTCGTACATAAAAATCAACCTGAATGCTCTCAGACCGCTGTGCATCACTGGCCTTCTCTAGCTTCAGGTACATGTCTAGTGTGGCTTTGTCGGGGAACGGATAGCGCTTACCGTCTTCGGCAAGGACTGCAGTCCACTGAATACCCTTGTAGTCCAGTTGGATGAGTCGCTTAAAAAGCTCTTCTGCTTTGACTTTGTCTCCCACTTCGGCCGACAAATAAGCCAAATAAGAGATGTTTGTGGTATCCAACTGCCCCAGCTTACCACGAGTTGCAATAGCACTTTCATAGGCTTGAATTGCGGACTTTTTATCGTTCTGATTGAAGTTGTAGTCCTCAGCCATCTGAACGTATGCCTGCGCCAGAAGGGGAAGCTTCTCCTGCGCAGCAAGTCCTAGCTTGATTTTACCCAACTTGGTTTCGTAGTCCAGCAAGTCACCATAGGCAGCAGCAGCCTCATTGAGGGTCTCCATGCTTTTGCTCGATGGATCGCTGAACAAGGCATAGTAAATATCGCCTCGGTACAAAAAATACTTAGGCATTAACTTGGGATTGCGCGCCTCAGAAGCAATCGCATCAATAGATGCCTTTGCCTCATCAATATACTTTTTGGCTTCTACTAGATCGCCGGCATTAAGGGCAATTTTTGCACTCGAGATGGTAGGCCCATCTTGTGCATGAGCGGTAAAGGCTGCAAAAAACAGAACAGGGAGGATGACTTTTTTCATAAATCCAATAAATTTTAACAAATGTAATTACTCATAATAACTAAACCTTGAGGACAAGCATTAAGCGAAGATTAAACAGCCAACCTATATGATCAACCCTCCTCCTATTCAACCGCCTCTGAGCCTGCTTCGGGGCCTAATTCAGGGCCTAATTCGGGACCGGTCAAATCTTCGAGCTCCAAATCAATAAGAACTTCAGTAGCCGGAACCTTTGCTACGGATGCAATAGACTCTCCTGACTTGAGATTAATAAGCCGCACGCCTTGCGTAGCACGGCCCATAACTCTAAGGTCTGCCGCCGCCATGCGAATCATGATTCCGCGCTTGGTGGTAATCATCAAGTCCTCTTCGTCGGTAATGTACTTTATAGCAATAACATCTCCCGTCTTTTCGGTAACGTTCAGAGTTTTAACCCCCTTACCTCCGCGGTTGGTAATCCGGTAATCCTCAACCAGGGTGCGCTTGCCATAGCCATTCTCGCTTACAATGAGAATGGAATCCTGCTCGCTTGAGGCGCAGACCATACCCACCACTTCGTCGTTGTTGGTGTCCAGGGCCATAGCGCGGACGCCTGACGCATTGCGGCCCATAGGACGAACCTTCGCTTCAGGGAAGCGTATGGCCTTACCGCTGCGCACCGCCATGACAATTTCATTGGTTCCGTCGGTCAGTCGTGCTTCAAGCAATCGATCGCCATCACGAACGCCAATAGCATTAATTCCGTTTGCCCTTGGGCGACTGTATGCGTTCAGTGAGGTCTTTTTAATGATGCCCTTTGAGGTACAAAGAACCACAAAATGACTGTTCACATA
The DNA here is from genome assembly GCA_002737315.1 of Flavobacteriales bacterium. Classification (GTDB taxonomy): domain Bacteria; phylum Bacteroidota; class Bacteroidia; order Flavobacteriales; family Schleiferiaceae; genus TMED14. The sequence goes on along the minus strand of NSIH01000008.1, from coordinate 14,712 downwards.
GGCCTCATCCTTTAGATCACGAGTATTGACATAGGCCCTAACCTTGTCGTCGCTCGGAAGATTGATTAGATTGACAATGGCCTTGCCCTTGCTGGTGCGGTTGCCTTCCGGTATTTCATAAACCCGCAGCCAAAAACAACGTCCGAGCTCGGTAAACAGAAGCAAATAATTGTGATTGGTCGCTACAAATACCTGCTCAATAAAGTCTTCGTCCCTCGTGGTTGCTCCGCGAGAGCCTACCCCTCCCCGACTCTGGGTCTTGTATTCTGATAAGGCGGTGCGCTTGACGTAGCCCAAATGAGAAATGGTAATAACCACCTCTTCGTCGGCTATCATGTCTTCCATGCGCATGTCTCCGCCGGCAAAATCGATGAGGGTTCTGCGCTCGTCACCAAATTTATCGCGGACTTCAATTAACTCGTCCTTAATAATTTGCATCCTAAGGTCAAGCTCGTTGAGTATGCGGTTGAAGTAGGTAATTTGCTCCATCAACTCGTTGTATTCCGCCTTGAGTTTGTCGCGCTCTAGTCCGGTCAGTTTTTGGAGGCGGAGGTCAAGAATGGCCTTAGCCTGAAGCTCACTTAGGCCAAACTGGCTCATGAGTCCGTCCTTGGCCAATTCCACAGTCTGGCTGGCGCGAATAAGCTTAATAACGGCATCGAGCTGGTCGATGGCAATGAGCAAGCCCTCTAAGATGTGCGCACGCTTCTGCGCTTCAGACAGTTCGTACCGTGAACGTCGAACGACTACCTCATGGCGGTGATCCACAAAGTGACCAATCATCTCCTTGAGGTTAAGCATCATCGGGCGTCCGTGCACTAGGGCAATATTGTTGACGCTAAAGCTCGACTGCAGCTGGGTGAACTTATAGAGTTTGTTGAGTACTACGTTGGGAACCGCATCGCGCTTGCAGACATAAACAATGCGCATTCCGTTGCGGTCTGACTCGTCTCGTATGTCGGCAATGCCGTCGAGCTTTTTATCGTCGACCAAATCAGCGGTCTTCTTAATCATGTCTGCCTTATTGACCTGATAGGGAATCTCTGAGACAATGATGCAGTCGCGTCCGTTTACCTCCTCAATGTGAGCCTTGGCGCGCAGTACAATGCGTCCACGACCCGTTTCAAATGCTTCGCGCACTCCCTCGTAGCCATAAATGGTGCCGCCTGTAGGAAAATCAGGCGCCGAAATATGAGCCATTAAACCAAGAATATCTATCTCGTTGTTCTCAATATAAGCTATGGTTGCATTGATGGCCTCCGTAAGGTTGTGCGGAGGCATGTTGGTGGCCATTCCAACGGCAATACCCGAAGCTCCATTGACCAAGAGCGCCGGAATCCGGGTTGGCATAACCGTAGGCTCCTTTCTGGAGTCGTCGTAGTTCAGCTTAAAATCAACGGTTTCCTTGTCAATGTCCCGCACGAGTTCCTCGGTGATTTTGCGCATGCGCACCTCGGTATACCTCATTGCCGCGGGGGAATCGCCGTCCATGGAGCCAAAGTTTCCTTGGCCGTCCACAAGCATGTAGCGAAGGCTCCATTCCTGGGCCATGCGCACAATGGTATCATAAATTGCGGAGTCGCCGTGGGGGTGGTACTTACCCATCACCTCTCCTACGACTAGGGCAGACTTTTTATAGGCCTTGTAGGAATGGTTGCCCATCTCATTCATGCCAAAAAGCACGCGACGGTGAACGGGCTTGAGGCCGTCTCGCACGTCCGGAAGAGCACGAGAAACAATTACCGACATAGAATAGTCGATGTAGGAGGTCTTCATTTCCTCCTCGATGTTTATTGATATAATGCGTTCGCCTTCGGCCATAATGTCAGTTCGCTGGTGTAATTCCCAAATTTACGATTTTAGAGCTGCTTAATAGGCCGTACTTAGCTAGTTATTCTGCGCTTTTATGCACATTTTGATGTTTATAAATATGATTTGCACCTTGGCTACCGCACTTGGCACAGCATTCGTTACTTTGGAGTCATGGACGAAAATTTTTCACCCCGAGTTAAGGACGTTATAGGCTATAGCAAAGAAGAGGCCTTGCGCCTTGGGCACGACAGCATTGGTACGGAGCATTTGCTTCTTGGCTTGATCCGCGAAGGGGCCGGTTCCGCAATTGAACTGCTTCAAATACTGAATATTAACCTTCAGGAGGTAAGGGCCAAGATCGAGGCTTTGCATCAAGCAATTGAAAATCCGTCGCTGAGTCGCAAGAATATTCCACTGACCCGTCAGGCCGAGAAGGCACTTAAGACCACCTTTTTAGAGGCCAAACTTTATGGTAGCCCGGTCATACGCACGGCGCATTTACTGCTTTGCATCCTGCGCAACGACAACGACCCAGTGGCAGCGGTACTGCTCGGATTCGGATTAGACTACGAAACACTCAAAAGCGAGTACCAGAATCGGTTTATGGAAGACCGCAAAACCGACCGTGGATCCACCAATCCCTCGTCCGCACTTAGTGGCGACGAAGAGGACGATGAACCCCTTCGCGGGGGCGGCTCAAAGGCCTCAAAGCCTAGCGATAGCAAGAGTAAAACCCCCGTTTTGGACAATTTTGGCCGAGACCTTACCAAGCTCGCCGAAGAAGATAAGCTTGATCCCGTAGTCGGTCGAGAGAAAGAAATTGAGCGAGTAAGCCAAATACTGAGCCGCCGCAAAAAGAACAATCCCCTTCTTATTGGAGAGCCAGGTGTGGGTAAGTCCGCAATAGCCGAAGGTTTGGCTCTTAAAATTGTTCAGAAAGAGGTAAGCCGGGTGCTCTTTGGCAAGCGTGTGGTTACCCTTGACCTCGCCAGTCTTGTCGCTGGCACCAAATACCGCGGACAGTTCGAGGAGCGCATGAAGGCCTTGATGAATGAACTCGAGAAAAACGACGACATCATCCTGTTCATCGATGAAATCCACACCATTGTGGGTGCCGGCGGAGCGACCGGATCCTTAGATGCCAGTAATATGTTTAAACCAGCCTTGGCCCGGGGCGAAATTCAGTGCATTGGGGCGACCACTTTTGACGAGTACCGTCAGTACATCGAAAAGGATGGGGCACTTGAGCGCAGGTTTCAAAAAGTTTTGGTAGACCCCCCTAGCCCAGAAGTAACCCTGCAGATACTGCAAAACCTCAAACCTAAATATGAGGAGCACCACAACGTGACCTACACCGACGAAGCCTTAGCGGCCTGTGTGGCTCTGACGGTCCGGTACGTTCCCGATCGGTTCTTGCCCGATAAGGCCATCGATGCCTTGGATGAATCCGGCAGCCGCGTGCACCTTGGCTCCATCAACGTTCCGCAAGGGGTCCGAGAGCTCGAAGACCAGCTCGAAGAGGTCCGCAAGCTAAAAATGGAGGTTGTTAAAAAGCAGCGCTATGAAGAGGCCGCAAAGCTTCGCGACGACGAGAAGCAGATTGAGGTCAAATTGGCTGATGTTCAAGCAGAATGGGACGACGAAGTGCGCAAGAATCGTTCGCCAGTGACCGAGGATGACATTGCAGAAGTTGTTTCGATGATGACTGGCATTCCCGTTCGCAAAGTTTCTAAGAACGAGCTTATTAAGCTCGCAGCTATGGAGCAAGACATTAAGAATAAAATCATTGGCCAAGACGAAGCTGTTCGCAAAGTGGTTCGTGCAATTCAGCGCAATCGCGCTGGCTTGAAGGATCCCGAAAAGCCGGTGGGTTCCTTTATTTTTCTTGGACCTACTGGTGTGGGTAAAACCCAGTTAGCCAAAGAAATAGCCCTTCAGTTGTTTGATTCAGCTGACGCCTTGATTCGCATCGATATGTCGGAGTATATGGAGAAGTTTGCAATTTCTCGCCTAGTTGGGGCGCCTCCGGGATACGTGGGCTACGAAGAAGGTGGCCAATTGACCGAGAAGGTTCGTCGCAAGCCCTATTCCGTGGTGCTGCTTGACGAGGTAGAGAAAGCGCATCCTGAAGTATTTAACCTTTTGCTTCAGGCGCTCGACGAGGGTTTTATGACCGACAGTCTGGGCCGAAAGGTGAGCTTTAAGAACACCCTAATTATTATGACCTCAAACATCGGCTCGCGGCAGCTCAAGGACTTTGGTACCGGGGTCGGATTTGGTACGCAAACTCGCGAGGAAAACTCTGAAGAACTTGCTAAAGGCGTTATTGAGTCTGCTCTTAAGAAGGCTTTTGCGCCGGAATTCTTAAACCGAATCGATGACGTGATTGTGTTTCAACCGCTTTTGAAGGGTGATATTTCTAAAATTGTCCACATCGAATTGCGAAGCCTGCTCAAGCGAATGGAGCTGTTGGAGTACCATGTTCAGCTTGAGGAGAGTGCCGTGCACTTTCTCGCAGACAAGGGATTTGATTCCAAGTTTGGCGTGCGACCCCTGCAGAGGGCCATTCAGCGATATATAGAGGATCCGCTGGCCGAAGAGATTGTAACGGGTAATTTTCATCCTGGAGATACCGTGGTCTTTAGTGCGGTCGAGGCGGCAGAAAAGCTAAGTCTTGCCATTCAAACGAATACAGTAGAGGGTTCCGATGCTCCAATTCGTGAAGCTTCCAGTGAGGTTAAGGGCTCCGATACCGAGGTGGCCAGCTGAATGCAGCCCGGGACTAAAGGCTAATTAAGCCTTTTATGCCCTTTGCTTTTTGGTAGCGTTCCACCACGGCATCAGAGTCCATCATGAGCTCTCTTGCGGTGAACGAAACATAGTTGCCTTTGGAGGATGGACGCAGCGAAAGCTCGGCCACTTCGGGGTCAAATAGGTCCTGAAGCTTTGCAATTGCATCATTGTTGGCAGGGCAAATGAATTTAAACATATAGAGCGCTGGCCATTTGTAGTTTTGCTCGAGAAGTTCTCGAAAATCAATTTCCTCCATGATTCAAAGTAACAGTATAACCCGAAGAATTGTGCTCACCGGGGCTCCTTCTACCGGAAAAACCTCCGTTGCATCTAGGCTTCAGGTTCTTGGGCATGAGGTGAAGCGCGAAATTTCGCGAGACATCATTACTCAAGAGGGTACCAAACTTGGCGGAATTGATCCATGGCGAAACCTTCTCGCCTTCTCCGAGGTCATATGGAAGCTGCGCACTGCGCAGTATGCCGAGGCAGAGGGTTTGGTTGGTTCGGTTTTTTATGACCGGAGCTTGCTGGACACCCTCAGCTACATGCAGGCGGGCAGCAAAGAAATACCCTCTTGGATGGATGCACAGCCCTTCCCCTACTACTACAAGGTCTTCATCTTTCCGCCTTGGGAAGGCATATACCGCACTGACCAAGAGCGCTGGGAACCTTTTGAGACCGCGATAAAGGTGCACGATTCTTTGGTATCAACCTACTCGAGCGGCGGATACGAACTCATCGAAGTGCCCCGCAAACCCGTCGACGAAAGGGTTGAATTCATTCTTCATGTCCTCAACAGAAGCTAGTCGGCTTGAACAGGTCTTGCAGAAGGTTTGGGGCTACCCGGCCTTTCGCCCCCTGCAGCTACCAATAGCGGAATCGGTACTTTCCCGACGCGATACCGTAGCACTTTTGCCAACCGGAGGGGGCAAATCCTTGTGTTTTCAGGTTCCCGGCTTAGTACTCGGAGGCACGACCGTAGTGATTTCGCCCCTGATTTCGCTGATGAGCGATCAAGTGGCGCAGCTCAAGCAGCGTGGAATCGACGCTCGCTCTCTTGCGGGCGACCTTAGCGCGGCAAATTGGATGGATCTACAGCGAAGTCCGCCGCAGTTTGCCTACGTTTCTCCGGAACGGGCTCAATCGCGGAATTTCTTGGCAATTCTGGAGCATTGGGACGTGCGTCTGCTCGCCATTGACGAGGCCCACTGCGTAAGCCAGTGGGGTCATGACTTTAGACCCCAGTACCGCGAACTCTTTGCACTCCGAGAGTTTTTGAAGGATGTACCCTGCATTGCGCTCACGGCATCAGCCACCCCGGATGTGCTCAAAGACCTGGTCAAACTTCTGGGTTTGCGCGATCCCAATATTTTTCAAGCATCCTTTGCACGACCTAATTTGATTTGGACCGTCCGAGAAGTGGCAGACGTTGCGCAAGACTGCGTTTCTTCGATCCGACCTGATGACGGCCGGCAAATTGTGTACGTGAGAAGCCGCGACAGCGCAGTCCGTTGGGCGGAGGAGTTAAAGCGAAATGGAATTTCGGCGGCAGCCTACCATGCTGGGGTTGCCCCAGATTTGCGCGCGCGCTTGCAGGATTCCTGGTCTACTGGAGGCATTAGAACCATGGTTGCGACCACGGCTTTTGGTATGGGAATCGATCAGGCCAATGTGCGGCAAGTGATTCATGTGGAGTTGCCCGAGAGTCCGGAGTCCCTCTACCAAGAGATTGGACGGGGCGGTCGGGACGGCCATGACGCACAGGCTCTAATTCTGCTTAATTCCAAGTCGATTGCACAATTTAGGCGCAAGATGGAGCGCACCATGCCAACCTATGCGCAATGGGTGATCGAGTACCACGCGCTGGCCAGCCGGTCTCAAATAGCAGTGGGAGACGGGGTTGGAGTCCGTATAAACCCGCAAACCACGGCCGACGAGCGCATTCTCGGAATAATGGTGCGCAAAGGCCTGGCTGAACTTCTTGAAGACACCAAGACTACTGCTAAAATTCAGCTTCGATCGGGCGGGGACGAATTGGTGGATATGGCGGAGGCAAACCCTAAGTATTCCGAGCTGCTTTATGCTTTGGCGCGCCGGTTTCCGGGAATTGTAACCCAGCCAGAGCGTGTGGAGCTCAGTGCTCTTGCCTCCTTTGGTGGTTGGACGCTAGCGCAGGTACGCAAACTTTTGAGCGAAGCTGCGGGCATGAATCTTTTGCATCTTGAGGCCGCAGGTCAAGGAATCGCATACCGTTGGATGCATCCTCGCTATCCGCCCCCAACGAGCCCAATTCTCAAGTCGGATTGGGAGGTTGATCGCAACCGCATTCTCCATCGCGCAAGAGCGGTGGCGGCAATGCTCGACCCTAATGCGCTCGACTGCCGGTTTGGTCAGCTGTTGGAGTATTTTGGGGAATCCCCCTCCAACTGCGGACTATGCGACGTTTGCGAGTCCAAGAAAAGTCCGTCGGATGCGGCTGAGAATCTGGTAATCATGCTGCGCGAGTCGCCCGATCAAAGGATTTCGGTGACCAAGGCCTTTGAGAATTTGGGGGTTCCAAGGCCCACCTACATCGCTCTTTTGGGTCGAGGTGCGACCCTTGGCTGGTGGTCCATTGATGCCGACGGCTGGATACAGGCTTAATGGCGACCTTTGAGGCATGATTCGAATTGTGTTTTTTGGCACTCCGGACTTTGCAGTGACCTGCTTGAATGGGCTTTTGGCTGCCGAAGGCATTGAGGTAGCAGCCGTGGTAAGCGCTCCCGACAAGCCAGGCGGACGGGGTCGTCAGCTTCAAGCTGGTCCTGTTGCTGCCCTGGCCCGAGATCGAGGGCTTCTTCTTTTGCAGCCCGAGCGACTTAAGGATGAAGGTTTTATTGCCACACTCCAATCCTTAAATGCCGACCTGTTTGCCGTGGTAGCATTCCGCATGCTCCCAGAGGTTGTTTGGAGCTTGCCACGATACGGTTCGCTGAATATTCACGGATCCCTCCTGCCCGACCTACGGGGAGCTGCCCCAATTCAGTGGAGCATTGCCCTAGGCGACCGCCTCACGGGGATCACGGCATTCTCTCTAAACGATGCAATTGACGAAGGGCCCATTCTCGCCCAGACCGAGGTCGAGATTGGTATCAACGAGACGTTTAGCTCGCTTTATGGCCGTATGGCTGCCCAAGGCACCCAGCTTGCCCTGTCGGTTCTGCAAGAAATGGACTCTAAAGTGCATCCAAGAATCACTCAGAATAGGGAAGCAATGCATCGTTCTGCGCCGAAACTTGGGCCAGAATTCCCAAAATTGGAATACTTAAAGACGGCAAAAATGCTTCATGATCGCATAAGAGCCTGTGATTCAGTCCCTGGAGCAAGTTTACCGAGCCCATTGAATCCCGCGGAGCGCTTTAAGTTGTTCTCAAGCCATTGGCATTCTGTAGGCCTGCCGATCAGTCCTGCGAATGTTCATTATATTATTGATAATGAAGGTATTAGACTAGTAGATATGGACGGTTATGCAGATATTCTTGAAGTTCAGTGGCCCGGCAAGCGCCGAATGCAGACCTCCGAATTCCTTCGCGGATCGCTTCTCAGGGGATCTTTTGCACTAAATGGTCAAAAATTTGAGTGAATCCGCATATGTATTGAGTTTCCGACTATATTTGAAAAGACTTAAACGTTTAATAATTAAAATCAACAAGCATGAATAAGGCAGAACTCATTGACGCAATCGCTGCAGACGCAGGAATTTCTAAGGCTCAAGCAAAAACAGCTTTGGATTCCGTAACAAATAATGTTGGAAGTGCATTGGCTAAAGGTGGCAAGGTGTCATTGGTAGGCTTTGGCACATTCAGCGTATCCGCTCGTGGAGCACGCGAAGGCCGTAACCCACAAACTGGTGCGACTATCAAAATTGCCGCGAAGAAGGTTGCAAAGTTCAAGGCAGGCGCTGAGCTAGCTGGCAAACTGTAGTAGCTTATCACCTAAACGCAAAAGCCGCCCTCGGGCGGCTTTTTTTATGCCCCTAGGCTTAGCCTAGCGAGCAAGAGCATAAATGGACTCAATAATCTCGACAACCTTCAATCCTTCGAGTGCGTTTGTAGTAATTGGGCTGGTACCGTCGAGCACGTCGCGCACATTTTGATAAACAAACATGTGGTTTGCCGCCGAACCCTTGTAGGGTCCGTAGTCGTTGGGCGGATTGCTTGCCGCAAGTTCTGGCATTTGATAGCCTTCAATGTGGCAGTGTACTACCTCGTTCATGTATTGGCCCGCTACCTTGATGCTTCCCTTTGACCCTATTACGGTCATGGAACTCTCTAAATTGGCATCCCAGACGCTGGTGCTGTAGTTGAGCGAGCCCAATGCCGCTCCGTGCTGCGGAAGAGCAAAGTGTACCAGTCCACTGTCTTCAAATGCAATGCTTTTGCTATGGTTGTAGTTGCGCAGAAGGGCCGACAGGGGCTTAACCTCGCCAAAAACCCAATACAAAATATCAATAAAATGGCTGAATTGGGTAAAAAGCGTACCGCCGTCTAAATCCTTGCTGCCGTGCCATCCTCCACTTCGGTAGTACCGGTCGTCCCTGTTCCAAAAGCAATCAATGTGAACCTGAAAAATATCGCCTAAACTTCCGTTTTGTACTACCGACTTTAGCCATTCCGAGGGCGGAGAATAACGGTTTTGCATTACCCCAAACACATAAAGACCTTTTTGCAGGGCAAGGTGAAGAACGCGTTCCGCATCCGACTTGAACAGGGCCATGGGCTTCTCGATAATTACGTGGGCTCCTGAATTGAGGCCAGCAATGGCCTGCTCTGCGTGAAGCCCATTGGGGCTGGCGATGGCCAGCACGTCAACATGGTGCGCAGCAAGCAGTTCGTCGAGGGATTGGTAGTGGGGGTGATCCTCAGCCAAACCGAGTTCAGACGCCGACTTCAGGTCGCAGGTGGCAACAAGCTCAGCTCCCTCTAGATTGCGAATCATTTCAATATGGCGCTGGCCTATGCGCCCGCAGCCCACTAGGGCAAAAGTTGATTGCTTCATGGTTGTAGTCGTTGAATGGTCCATTCGCCCGAAGGATCGCGGTTGAACCGTATGCGGTCGTGCAGCCGGCTCTCTCGGCCTTGCCAAAATTCAATATGATCCACGCTTAAGGCAAACCCACCCCAATCGGGAGGGCAGGGAACTTGGGTCGGATAGGCCTCTTGGATTAGTCTGAGTTGGTCCTCCATTCCCGCCCGGTTTGCAATGGGCTCAGACTGCTGGGACGCCGCCGCTCCCCATTGGCTTTTAATGGGTCTGCTTGCGAAATAGCCTTCGCTCTCTTCGCGCGGAATTCGCACAACGGAACCGAGTATGCGCACCTGCCGCTCCAGATTAGACCAAAAAAACAAGGCATGGGCGCGTGGATTCGTGCTTAAATCGCGGCCCTTCTTAGAGTTGTAGTTGGTGAAAAAAACCAGTTGTTTGTCTCGAACCTCTTTGAGGAGTACAATCCTCGAGTCGGGATCACCGTTACTCGAAACGGTACTGATCGCAAAGGCCGTGGAGTCTTCGGCTCCAGTATCCCGGTATTCCTCGAGCCACAAGCCAAACTGAACCATGGGATCATCATGGAGCCCCTGGTCGTCGAGGCTTTTTTTAAGGTATTCTTTGCGGTCGTCGTGGAGGGCCATATTTGCGCTAAATTAGGAAGCATGCGGGGGAATCCAGGCTATTTTTTAATGGCGCATCCACTACTGGAGGATGAAAACTTCACGCGCTCTGTCCTTTTGATGACCAAGTGGGATTTTGAAAGGGCTGAAGGGCTTATTATCAATAGAATAAGTCAATATACCCTGGATCAAGCATTGACTGGAGACTGGCCCGACTGGTCACTGTATATAGGAGGTCCTGTTGCCACCGATAGCCTTTACTATGTACACCAGAGGCCCGACTTAATTCCCAATGCCGATCAAGTTGGACCTGATTTGTTTTTTGGCGGAGATTTTGAAGCGGTGCGGTCCGCGGTAGAAAGGGGTCTCATCAACTCCTCTGAAATTCGGTTTATGGCAGGCTATGCCGGGTGGGCTCCAAGGCAACTCGAGTCAGAACTCGAGCAGGACAGCTGGATTGTGCGAGAGCCCTCCGCTCTTTCAACCTGGTGGAACCGCGAAGAACTCTACCGATCCTGGGCTTCAGAGTGGCCCGATCGCCACAAGCTTTGGCTCAATTCGCCCGAAGAGCCTCACTGGAATTGAGCAGTTTGCGCTCTTTCTTGAACCAATGCCTGCATTAACTCTGCCTTAGCGCAACCAAATTCTGTCTTGCGAAACTGGCGTACCGCCGACACGCCGTGCAGGGCATTGGTCAACCAAAGTTCGTCGGACTGCTGAAGAGTAAAGGGACTGAATGCCTCCTCGCGCACACTGAGGCCTAGCTTCGACGACAAGCCGATAACCACCTCTCGCATAACACCTTTCAGAGCACCAGAACTTAAGGGTGGAGTTATCAAGGTATCGCCTTGAAGGAGCATTACATTAGATTTACCGGCTTCGATTACTTGATTCTCAGGGTTGAGAAGAAGAACGTCGTCAACCCCCTGTTCGCGAGAAAACCCTGCTGCAAGCACATAAAGCACTGCACTCGTGGTTTTTAGATTTGCGAGCAAGCCCGAATTTTTGCGGTGTTCTTGAAAAAGTCCTAACAGAGGACGGTTGACCGGTATGGGATAGCCAATCCCGTCCAAGGCCGATGCCTCTACGGCCCAATCAACTCCTGATTCGGGTTCTGGCGCGTAGCCCAGTTTACCCTTTCTCCAAACAGTCAGCCGCAGGCGGTAGTCCAAGCTTCGGTCGAGTTTGTCGAGCTCTAAGGCTTGGAGCCATCCTTCAGGACTCCAGCTGCTCGGAATTTGCATGCGCAGAATACGCATGCCCGACATGAGCCTAAAATAGTGTTCTTCGGGGTGAAGAATGAGGCCACGGTGAATCCTCATAGTCTCAAAAAGACCGTCTCCGTAGGCCTGGGCCCTGTTCATGGTTAGGCTTTTACGCCGAAGAGTTCCGCCATGCGCTTGCCTATGTGGGCCGGGGAATCCACTACATGCACTCCGCACTCTCGCAGAATTGCTTTTTTGGACTGCGCTGTGTCGTCAGAACCGCCTACAATGGCTCCCGCATGGCCCATGGTTCGGCCTTTGGGCGCTGTTTCGCCAGCAATAAATCCTACAACGGGCTTGCGGTTGCCGTCGGCTTTAATCCAACGCGCTGCCTCGGCCTCGAGCTGTCCGCCGATTTCGCCAATCATCACAATGCCTAAGGTTTCTTCGTCGTTCATAAGGAGCTCAACCGCCTCTTTAGTGGTAGTGCCAATAATCGGATCGCCACCAATTCCAATGGCTGTGGTTATCCCTAGGCCAGCCTTGACCAACTGGTCCGCCGCCTCGTAGGTAAGGGTTCCTGATTTTGAAACGATTCCGATGCTGCCTTTTTTAAAGACAAATCCGGGCATGATGCCCACTTTGGCTTCGTCCGCCGTAATAACGCCGGGGCAGTTTGGGCCAATAAGGCGAACTCCGCGCTCCCGGACGTATCCTTTTGCCTTTGCCATGTCTGCCACAGGGATACCCTCCGTGATGCATATAATTACTTTAATGCCCCCGTCTGCAGCCTCCATGATACCGTCTGCCGCAAAGGCCGGTGGAACAAAGATTATGGAGACGTCTGCGCCAGTGGCCTCAACAGCCGAACTTACGGTATTAAAAACGGGCAGACCGAGATGAGTTTGTCCGCCCTTGCCCGGGGTAATGCCTCCGACCACTTTGGTGCCGTACTGCAGCATTTGCTCGGCATGATAGCTGCCTTCTTTGCCGGTAAATCCTTGTACGATTATTTTAGAATGCTTGTTGACCAGAACGCTCATGACAATTTCAAGAATTTGCGGTTATTTGAGCTGCGAAAGTACGAACCGCATTGCCCATCAGGGCCAAGGTATCTAAGGAGGTTTCGAGTAAAATTGACGGTTTAGCCGCGGGTCAGTATCCTGCCCTTGCCTGCTCCTGCTAATGCGGCCATGCTTTTGGCCCCAATGACTTGACGCTTAGGTCAGAAGTCCGCCATCAACCTGCAGCACTTGGCCACTGATGTAGGACGAAAGGTCGCTCGCGAGAAAAACACAGGCATTGGCCACATCTTCAGGACTGCCTCCACGCTTCAATGGAATGGCATCGCGCCATGACTGGACCACTTTAGGGTCTAATACGTCGGTCATTTCGGTTTCAATAAAACCAGGAGCGATTGCGTTGCATCGGATTCCGCGCGAACCTAGCTCAAGGGCGACCGACTTGGTAAAGCCAATGATTCCTGCCTTGGATGCGGCGTAGTTGGACTGGCCGGCGTTGCCTTTAAGGCCGACAATACTTGAGATATTGATGATGCTTCCGGAACGTTGCTTCAAAAAGTGACGCTGAACGTGTTTGGTGGTATTGAAAACGGACTTCAAATTCGTTGATAGTACTATATCAAAATCCTCTTCTGACATGCGAAGCAAAAGAGTATCGCGGGTAATTCCTGCATTATTGACCACGATGTCGATTTGACCAAAACGCTTCACTACGTCTTCTATGAGTTGCTCGGCTTGAGCGCCGCTCGAGGCATCGCTTCGAAATCCTGCCGCCTCTCCATTCTTGGATAGCTCGGCCTCAAGGGCTTGACCACGCTCTACACTGCTGAGGTAGGTGAATGCAACCCTTGCCCCTTCTTGCACAAAACGCTGTGCGATTGCCTTGCCAATTCCTTTGGATGCGCCCGTGATGAGGGCGACTTTACCTTCAAGTAGTCCCATTGTTTTCAAATTTATTGCCCAAGATACGCTCGGCGAACCAAGCAGCGCCAAGGCCAATTACCCAACCGGCCATTACGTCTTGAGTCCAATGGTAGTGGAGTATAATGCGACTTAGGCCAATCAGTACTCCAAAGCTTAGGTATATCCAAACCCTTTGGGGCTTGCGATAGGCTAAAAACAGGGCAAAAAATGCTCCTAGTGAACTGTGTCCTGAGGGAAAGGATCGATAGTACGCCGGGTCAAGCAATTTTGAAAAGCGGAGTCCTTCGATGACTGCTTGTGGTCGAGCGGCCTCCGGCCACATGAGTTTACCGAGCTGAGGCAGCAATGCGGCTAGGGAAAATCCGACCAGAAATACTAGCCAAATTGTTCGATTGCTCCTTTTTAAGAAGAGCCAAAGTGCAATGATCAGTGCAAATGCCCCGTCACCCAGTGCCGTAAAACCATGCATCAGTTCAAACCAAGGGATTCGATCAGACAGGATGTGCAATTTCGCAGCTCCAAAATGGAGCCTCAGCAGGGTAAGTACCGCGGCCGAAAGGCTAAAAACAATAAGGGCTCTCTGGGTACTTAGGACCCGATTGCGCGAAGCAAGGTCATTATTTGGCTTTGCCATAGGGATCTCATTTCAGACTCCTCGTCGTGCTCAATGTAATCCGTAACGGTAAGCAAGCCATCTCCCGTTAAATCGTCCACGTCGATGCGGAATTCAAACGAAAAGCGGTTGGCACTGTCGTCGTGATCCCACTTGTATTGAATGAAATAGTTGGTCTTTTTGCGCACAATACTCGCTACTTCTTCGGTTTCGCCCCAAAAGAAGCGGAAGGTATCGCCCCGAGAGTTCACGTCGTCGCAGAACCACTCCGACAAACCACTCGGTGTGCTTAAGAACGTATACAGCATGGCCGCAGAGCAACGCACTGGAAACTCTATAACTAACGGAACTCGGTCGGACATTGGATTCTCATGAAGATTAGGTCGCAATATAAACGCTCTAGCGACTTGTTTTGTTATTAACTTATTGTTTTGTTTTGATTTTTTTGTTTTGGTCCGGACCAGGCCGCAAAGCGCGGCAAAAGTTAAGAGGATCCTTGCGGCCTGTCCTGCTTTATGGCGGCCGTTGATGAGGTCAGGCGGGAGTTTTGTAGCGCATTGGGCAAGGTCTTCATTGCTTGGTGCTCGCTTATACCCTACTTTTGCCGCCCTATAGGGCGAGGTAGCTCAGATGGTTAGAGCGCAGGATTCATAACCCTGAGGTCGGGGGTTCAATTCCCCCTCTCGCTACGAGGA
>NSIH01000007.1 GCA_002737315.1 Flavobacteriales bacterium | reverse complement strand
GCAGCTTTAGCTGGGCAATTCCACCGGTAACCCACTGATCTTGAATGTCTACGGCAGTAGCTCGGACTTTTCCCTGGCCTCTTCTGCGGTCGGGTTCCGTCCATTCTGGTTTGATGGACTTTTGGCTTGCGGTGTAGGCATCGCAGACTTCATCGGCAGGGCCTTCCATGCGGATTAGGCCTTGGTCCAGCCAAAGGACCCGGTCGCAGAGGCGTCGCACCTGCGGCAGCTGGTGGGCCACATAGACCACGCTTCGCGCGGATTGGCGCCAAGTGGATTCAAGAAAGGAGAGGCTTTTAGCTTGAAAGGCGGCATCACCCACGGCCAAAACCTCGTCCACAACGAGCACATCAGCCGGAAGGTGCGCGGCCAGCGCAAAACCGAGCCGTACCTGCATTCCGCTGGAATAGTACTTCACGGGCTCGTCAATGCGGTCAGAAACGCCGGCAAATTCCGTCACGACGGGCAGAAGATCGCGCACTTCGGCGCGCGAAAGACCGAGCAATGCTCCGCGCAGAAAAGCGTTCTCGCGCCCACTGAGGTCGGGGTGGAATCCTGTACCCACCTCGAGCAGGCTGGCCAAGCTGCCCTTGATTCGGTAGCTGCCCTCGTCGGGATGCAGTAGTCCGCTCAAGGTCTTGAGCAGAGTGGATTTACCTGCGCCGTTGGCCCCAATGATGCCTATAATTTCGCCCTCTTCTAGGCGGAGGTCAATGCGGCGAAGTACCCAGCGATTCCCCAGGTTCTTGCCCAAATTGCTGGTTTCAATGCGCGGACTTTTCATAAAAACTCATTGAGTCGGCGCGACCTCCACCGAAGGGCAAGGAGTCCGAATACGAAGCCAAGGATGCCTGAAGCAGCCGAGATAGCATGCGCGGGCTGCCAAACATCCCAGCCCAGCCAGGCCCATCGAAAGCCGTCGGCCATTGCTACCGCAGGGTTAAGCCAGTAGAAAATCCCCCAGCCTTCGGGGGCAAAGTTGGCGCTGGGCAGGGCAATGGGGCTTATAAAAAACAAGGCTTGCATCAGCACGGGCAATACTGCCAAGAAGTCCCTCCGGCGCACGCTTACCGAGGCCAGCGCATAGGCCCAACCCAGGGAAGCAAGACCAGTGTAGGCCATAACCAAGGGCAGCCGCAGCAGGGCAAGGGCCTGAGCCTCCTGCATTATTATTAATCCTAGGGCAACCACCGCGGAGCCGATCAAAAAATCGGCAAAGCCAACTATTGCTTTAGAATTGGGAAGGGCCGAGCGATTAAAGGCGGCCTTGCTAACCAGGGCCTGATTGGCCACCAGGCTCATGGCGCCCTGGCTCACCGTGAACTGAAACCAAATCCAGCCCGGGAGGGCGACCGCCAGGTTCAGTCCAAACTGCCTCAATCCTTCGGCGGGCAGGGCAAAAACGCGTCCTAGGACAAGGGTTAAGGTGGCAATTAGCAGCAAAGGCTGGGCAACCGCCCATAGCCAACCGAGCTGGGTCTGCACGTACCGGAGCCTAAGGTCACGTCGGGCAAAAGCCAGGGCCATTCTCCGCGCATTCTTGGCGCTTCCCGGCTGGGGTTTCCACCAAGGGTCCTGAGACGTCACTTCGCGGATTCTACTCATACCTCAGGGCTTCGATAGGATCCAACGCTGCCGCTTTTTTAGCGGGGTACCAGCCCGAAACCACTCCGACGATAATAGATACCACGAGGGCTAAGAGCATCCACTTTAGGGGGAATACCGCTTGGGCGCCCAAGGCATAGGCTAGGCCATTTCCTACCGCAAGGCCCATTATGATGCCGGCAATTCCGCCCATGACGCTTACTATAATGGCTTCTGCGAGAAATTGCACCACGATAACCTGCGAACTGGCGCCAAGAGCCTTGCGCGTGCCGATCTCGCTTGTGCGTTCGGTGACGCTCACCAGCATAATGTTCATTAGGGCGATGGATGCGCCCAAAAGCGTGATCAACGCAATCAGGGCTGCGCCTGCATTGACCGAGCTCAAGGATTCCAAGAGCAAAGCCGAAATGCTGTCGCTTCGGCGAATGTTAAAATTGTCTTCTGCTCCGGGCCTGAGGCGCCGTACCGAACGCATTACCGCGGTTGCGCTGGCAATGCTTGCTTCGAGTTCTTGCGGACTAGGGGCCATTACGCTGATTACGTAGCTCGACGAGGGGTCCGCAAACTCCAAATGGGCCGTGCGCAGGGGGAGGTAGACCACTTGATCGCTCGACATGAATGAGCTGCTGCCCTTGGGCTCGGTAACTCCAACTACCGTGTAGGGCTTGGATCCCACCCGAATAATTCTTCCTAAGGCGTCGCCCTCCGGAAAAAGTTTACCTGCCACGTCAGACCCTAAAACGGTCACCGATCGTGCTTCGTTTTGGTCCGCAGCAGAAAAAAACCGCCCTTGGGCAATGGTGAGCCCCTGGGTGGCCGGATAATTCGCATCAGAGGCAGTGACGTTAACGTTGGGATTCGTTTTAAGCCCTTCGTACTGAACTTCCATGGCTCCGGCTACATTGTCGCCAATACTTGCGACAAAGCCCATTTTGGCCATTCGATCCCGCAGTTGAATTGCCTGCAAAAGCGGAATCCTCGGCTGCGGCTTTTCTTTGATTCCGCGTCGACCAATTTGAATTTGCATTCCCCCTTGCTGTATGGTGAAGGTTGTAGCGCCCATGCTCGAGAACTGCTGGGTGATTGAACCCTCCATTACGCTGGTTGCCGTAAGCATGCCCACCAAGGCCGTAATGCCAATGGCAATAATCAGGGCAGTCAGCACGGCCCGAAGCATTTGCGACTTGAGCGACTGAAAAGCGATTCGAACGGCTTCCCTTAATACGGGGGGGGATAATCGGGCCATAATTCCCCAAAGGTAATGGTGCTTGCGTGGACTACATTTTGCACCTTTGCAGCCGAAATGACTAAGTTTTATACCGCCCTTCTCCTACTTGCGTGGGGAGCCCCGTCTGCCTGGGCGCAGTATGTGTATTTTGATTTCACCGATACCACCGTCTCAACCAACTTAGGTTTTGCTGACGTAGACTTCAACAACGACAGCATTGGAGATCTGCGCTTCACCCTCCTGCGCGATACGGGTTCGACGGCTTCGATTTCGGTCGTTTATGTTTCTCCCCTGGACAGTGCCAAGGTTCAGGTTGCGGGCCAAAAGCGCGGCCCCTACTACTACCCAGACCGTCTTGCCGTTGGGGATTCGATATCACGCTCCTCGTCTCTTTGGCAGGGCTTCGCAGCGCCAAGCTTTCTTGGCTACTTAGACTATCGGTTTGGCGGACAGCACGACCCCTTTGTGCAGTGGCAGAGCCCCTACGACGACGGTTTTATTGCGGTGCGCCGCAACGTAAACGATACCGTCGTCAACGGATGGGTACGACTGGCCATTGCCGCCGACGGCAAGTCCTTCACGCTCAAAGACGCTGGATTTCAGGCTGCCGACGACAGTTTAATGTTCGCTGGCCACCTTTGGATTGGTGCTGGGGAGCTTCAGGCCCCTGATGGTTGTACCTGGCGTCAGAGTCCTGATGCCCTCGTAGTGGTGCGCCCCCAAGGCCAAGAACCGCGACCCTTTGTCCTTATCGACGCTTACGGTCGCATCATCTATCGCGGAACGTGGCGCGATGCCGAGGTTTCTTTGCCCTTGTTGGGCCTCCCGACCGCTACCTATTGGTTTGTGAGCGACGCTCCTGGCGGTTCTTGGCATTTTGCCCTTAGGACTGGGATTCAGTAATTAGGCCTAGCCTCTTCATTGGGGTCGATTTTTAAAAGAAAGCCTTGCTGACATACCCGCTATTCTAAGTAATTTTACTCTGATTTTTGCGATTATGGTATTTGACTTAGACATGGTAACGGAGTTTTACTCCAACTACGCCGCCAAGGTGGGAACAGCGAGGGAATTTTTAGGGCGACCCCTTACTCTTAGCGAGAAAATTTTGTACGCTCACCTCTGGGAGGAGCTCCCTAAAAAAGCCTTTGAGCGAGGTAATTCCTACGTTGATTTTGCGCCCGATCGTGTTGCCATGCAGGATGCTACGGCTCAAATGGCCCTGCTGCAGTTCATGTCGGCAGGCCGCAAAAAAGTAGCGGTGCCCTCTACGGTTCACTGCGACCACCTCATTCAGGCCCGCGTAGGCGCAACTACAGATCTTCAGGAGTCCATTAATAAGTCCAACGAGGTTTTTAATTTTCTCGCTTCGGTATCTAATAAGTACGGAATCGGATTTTGGAAGCCGGGTGCAGGAATTATACACCAAGTGGTGCTTGAAAATTATGCTTTCCCGGGCGGACTTATGATCGGGACGGATTCCCACACCGTGAACGCAGGCGGGCTCGGCATGGTAGCCATTGGAGTGGGCGGTGCAGATGCGGTGGACGTCATGGCAGGAATACCTTGGGAGCTGAAGTTTCCCAAGCTTATCGGCGTCAAGCTCACCGGCCAAATGAACGGTTGGACCTCGGCCAAGGACGTAATCCTTAAGGTTGCAGGAATCCTGACGGTAAAGGGCGGAACAGGTGCCATTATTGAGTACTTCGGCGAGGGTGCAAAAACCATTAGCTGCACCGGCAAGGGTACCATTTGCAACATGGGTGCCGAGGTGGGCGCAACCACTTCGACCTTCGGATACGACGACAGCATGGAGCGCTACCTAAGGGCCACTGGCCGCGAAGAGGTGGCCGACCTCGCCAATGGCCTGCGTGCTGAATTGACCGGCGACGCAGAGGTTTACGCCAAGCCCGAGCAGTACTTTGATCAGGTTATTGAACTTGACCTAAGCACTCTAGAGCCGCACCTGAACGGACCCTTTACTCCCGATTTAGCCACCCCCATTTCGCAGCTGCGTGCCCTCGCAGAAAAGAACGGTTGGCCTATGAACATCGAGGTTGGTCTTATCGGTTCCTGCACCAATTCTTCGTACGAAGACATGACCCGGGCAGCTTCGATCGCCCGGCAAGCCAAGGCAAAAAACCTAAAAGTGTCCTCGGAGTACACCATTACTCCGGGCTCGGAGCAGGTGCGTTTTACGGCCGAGAGAGACGGATTGCTGGAGGTCTTTGAAGAGATTGGCGGCAAGGTCTTTGCCAACGCCTGCGGCCCTTGCATTGGTCAATGGGCTCGTGAAGGTGCCGACAAGCAAGAGAAAAATACCATCGTGCATTCCTTCAATCGGAACTTTAGCAAACGTGCCGACGGCAACCCAAATACCCACGCCTTTGTGGGTTCGCCAGAGTTGGTTACGGCCCTTGCAATTGCCGGAAACCTTGGATTTAATCCGCTCAAGGACCACTTGACCAATACCTTGGGAGAGCAGGTCATGTTTGATGCTCCCTATGGCGAAGAGCTCCCAGCCAGGGGTTATGCCGTAGAAGATGCAGGCTACCAAGCACCCGCCGAGGACGGCAGCGCGGTATCGGTTAAGGTCAGCCCCCAAAGCCAGCGCCTCCAGCTTCTCGAGCCCTTCCCTGCTTGGACCGGCTCCAACATTTTGGCGGCAAAAGTGCTCATCAAGGCACAGGGTAAGTGCACCACCGACCATATTTCAATGGCCGGGCCATGGCTTCGCTACCGCGGACACCTTGACAACATTGCCAACAATACCCTAATCGGCGCCCAAAATGCCTTCAACGGCGAAACCAATAAGGTTTTGAACCAGCTCACGGGCGAGTACGGCGAGGTTCCGGCGGTGCAGCGAGCCTACAAGGCTGCAGGCGTTCCCACTCTAGTGGTCGGCGACCATAACTACGGAGAAGGTTCTTCTCGCGAGCATGCGGCCATGCAGCCAAGGTACCTCGGCATATGCGCGGTACTGGTCAAGAGCTTTGCGCGAATTCATGAAACCAACCTCAAAAAGCAGGGTATGCTCGCGCTGACCTTTGCCAAAGACGCGGACTATGACGCCATCGGGGAGCGAGACAGCGTTGACTTTGTTGATTTGATCGACTTTGCTCCGGGCAAGCCACTTAGCCTAGTTTTTGCCCACCAAGACGGCAGCAAAACTACCGTTTTGGCCAACCACAGCTACAACGCCCCTCAGATTTTATGGTTCAAGGCGGGCTCTGCGTTGAACATGCTCGAGAAGTAGTCCTCAACCGGTTTTGACCCAACTCCGGCTGCCCACGCGGTCGGAGTTTTTTCATACTAACCTCCCCGGTCTGCGCCAAAAAGGCCTAAATTCGACGCAGCATGCAAAAAGACTCCGCTACCCGAAGAGTGCACCACGGCTGGGCGATGTACGACTGGGCCAATTCAAGCTATTCCTTGGTCATTGGAACGGCGATATTCCCTATCTACTACGTTGCGGTTATGGAGGCCTCGGGGCGCAGCAGCTACCAGCTCTTTGGATTGGAATTCAGCACTACCGCCGCCTACACCTTTGTCATGGCCGCGGCCTACCTCGTGGTCAGCCTAGTGACGCCCTACCTCAGCGCCGTTGCAGAGGTTTCAGGAAGCAAAAAATCCTTCATGCGGCGCTTCATCTACGCCGGTGCAGCAACCTGCTTCGCTATGTACTTTTTTACGGCGGACTCTCCGGTTCTCGGACTCTTGACTCCCTTTGTCGCCTCCATTTCTTTTGCCGGGAGCTTGGTCTTCTACAACAGCTATTTGCCCGAGATTGCCCGCCCCGAGGAGCAGGACGCCCTGAGCGCCCGCGGCTTTGCCTTGGGATACTTTGGCTCAGCGCTCATGCTTATTGTGGCCTTAGTATTCATTCAAAATCCATCTTGGTTTGGTTTAGAGGGTCCAGGGCTAATCACCCGCTTGACCTTTGTGGCCGTCGGAATCTGGTGGCTAGGCTGGGGGGAGTACAGTCTTGCCCGCTTGCCCGAAGGAAGGGCCGTGGGCGACCGCCAAAAGGGATGGATTAAAGCGGCCTACCTGCAGCTTTTTGCGGTAGCGAAGACCTTTAGGCAGACCGCGGGTTTGGAGCGCTTTGTGCTTGGATTCTTTTTTGCATCCGCCGGGGTTCAAACCGTTATTCTCATCGCCACGCTCTTTGGAAGCCAAGCCCTTAAGCTCGAGACCTCCGCACTGATTACCACCATTTTGCTCATACAGTTTGTGGGCATTTTGGGTTCCTGGCTCTTTGCCAAGCTCGGAGGCTTGCTCGGCAATATACGGGCCTTGCTAGTCTCGGGACTGCTCTGGATGTTCATAACCTTTATGGCCTATTTCATCGCCAACGAGCTGCAATTTTACCTTTTAGGCGCCGGCGTGGGCCTAGTTTTGGGCGGAATTCAATCTTTGGCGCGATCGACCTACAGCCAATTGCTTCCGCCTGCTTCAGAGCACGTAGTCTACTTTAGTTTTTATGATCTGGCCGAGAAGCTTGCCACCGTGCTTGGCATGGTTGCCGTCGGATGGCTTGAAACCCTTACCGGTAGTTTGCGGCTGTCGGCCGTGATGCTGTCGGTCTTTTTTGCCCTCGCCGTCCTTCTTTGGGCCCGAGTCCCTTGGCGGGGCAGGGCCAATGAATCCGCTCGATCCAAAACTTAAATCATTGGAATTGGTTTACCATATGCCAAGATGCCCACCAATTCTACTCGGACTCAACTGCCTACCTACCATGAAGCACTTTCTTTTCCTCGCTGCCATAGCACTGTCCCTTAGCGCATCCGCACAAAAATTGACGAGCAAAGACAGCTA
Organism: Flavobacteriales bacterium; assembly: GCA_002737315.1. GTDB lineage: Bacteria > Bacteroidota > Bacteroidia > Flavobacteriales > Schleiferiaceae > TMED14. Next base: position 45,720 of record NSIH01000007.1, on the reverse strand, counting down.
CGCCCGTATCAATGCCTCTACCCCGGTTGAAGACGTCGATGCGGTTCTCAACAATGGGGTCGGGATTTTAAATACCGAAACCAATGAGGCGGTTTGGCAGCTTCAAATGCAGTCCTTCACCTTCAAGCGCGCCCTGATGCAAGAGCACTTTAACGAGAGCTACATGGAGTCGGAGAAGTACCCCAAGGCAACGCTAAAAGCCAAGATTGAGGGCGTTAGGGATTGGACAAAGCCTGCAACCTACAAGGGAACGATTAAGGGCCAGATGGAGATCCATGGGGTCAAAAAGGACGTCTCTGTGCCGTCGACCATTACCGTCAACAAAGACGGATCCGTTACGGTAGAGAGCGAATTCAGCGTTCGCACCGCAGATTACGGAATTAAAATTCCAACCTTGGTGGTAATGAAGGTTGCCGAAGTCGTCACAGTCACCGTTAAATCAACCTTGAAGAATGCGCAGTAGGTTTCTTTTGCTTTTTTTGCTGCCCCTTTCATCAATTTGGGCGCAGGACGATTTGCTTGCCGATCTGGCTTCGATGGAGCCATTCCCAGCCAAGCAGTTTGCTTTTGCCACCTTTAAGGGCACTAAGGTGGTCAACGGAGCAACCGTTGAGATGCCCGGTGCCGGCGTAGGGCAGTTTGTTATTGGTCACCGGTTTGGTGCGATCAACGACCGTCCTCTTTTTAACCTCTTTGGCATTGATGTGGCACAAATCCGCTTTGAATACTCCTACAGCCCGCTACCATGGCTGAATGTGGGAATGGGGCGCTCGTCGGGGAGCAAGACCTACGATGCCTTTTCTAAGGTTAGGCTTCTTCGGCAGTCCAAGGGCGGCAAGGGCTTCAACAGCCCCTTTACGGTGGTTTGGTACGCGTCCAATACGGTGGCAACGTCGCCATTCATCGACGGGCTCGAGCATCCATTCTCCGACCGCCTGACCTATGTGCAGCAAGTGATCATTGCGCGCAAGATCAACGAGCGGATTTCGCTTCAGGCGAGCCCAACCCAGGTTTACTACAATCTGGATCCCTTTGGCAACAAGGCCAAGAACCAGCTCGGACTTGGATTGAGCGGCCGGCTTAAACTTGGTCAGCGCTCGGCGCTCACGGCTGAAACGATGCTAAGGCAGACGCCTTTTGAAGACACCTTTATGCCACTTAGTGTCGGTTTTGATGTCGAGACTGGGGGGCACGTGTTCCAATTTCACGTAACGAATGCGCAATCTTTGGCAGATCCCGAGTGGATGATGCAGACCCCGGGGTCCTGGTCGAGGGCTGACCTCTATCTTGGATTCAATATTTCGCGCGTCTTTACCCACCGCAGTCCCAGAGCGCGCCGGTAGGCCTCAGGACTCATCGCGCGGATTCACTTCAACCAGGTAGCAACGTTAACCGCAATGGAACATTTTGATTTTGTACTTATCGGAGGCGGCATAGTCGGCTCCTCGCTCTACTACAAAATTGCTTTGGCCCATCCCGAGGCCAAGATCGTGCTCCTCGAGAAGGAATCTGCCCTGGCAACCCACCAAACAGGCCGCAACAGCGGGGTAATACACTCTGGACTCTATTACAAACCCGGTTCGCTCAAGGCGCGCACCTGCATCGACGGCTACGCTCAAATGCTTGACTTTGCCCAGGAGCATGGGGTTAAGCACGAGGTCTGTGGCAAGGTGGTCGCTGCTCTGGGCGGCATAGAGGAGGCGCAGCTAGAAACCCTTCGGCTGCGGGGTGCAGAGAACGGGCTATCGGGCATTCGCTACCTAAGTCAAGAAGAGCTTCAGGAGCGAGAGCCCTATTTGCGGGCCACTAAGGCCCTGATGGTTCCCCAAACGGGAATCATCAACTATGCGGATGCAGCAGAGGCTATGCTTCGTGTTGGTCGAGGCGCAGTCCGCCTCAAGACGGAGGTTACCGGGTTTACCCTAGAGGGCGTCAAAACGACCCAGGGCGAAGTAAGGGGGAAGCACATTATTGCCTGTGCGGGCCTGCAAAGCGACCGTATTGCTCAGCTTGACGGGGTGGATGCCGGGCTTCGCATCGTGCCCTTTCGCGGAGATTACTACGAACTGAGTTTAAGGGCGCAGGCCAAAGTGCGGCACTTAATCTACCCGGTTCCCGACCCGAATTTCCCCTTTTTGGGAGTGCATTTCACCCGCATGGTCCATGGCGGCGTAGAGTGCGGACCCAACGCGGTCTTCAGTTTTGCTCGAGAGGGCTATTCCAAAACCGCATTTAATGCATCGGACGCCTTTGCTGCTTTGGGCTACCTCGGTACCTGGAGGCTCTTTGCCAAGCATTGGCGCTACGGACTCGGAGAGTACCAGCGCGCCTTCAGCAAGGCGAAGTTCTTAGAGGCACTTCAGCGCCTGATTCCCACTCTGGAGTCCAGCGACCTCCAGCCCGGCAGGGCGGGCATTCGCGCCCAAGCCCTTCGGCCCGACGGAAGCCTTGAGGACGATTTTGTACTGCATCAAGGCAACCGCGCCTTTCACGTGCTGAATGCCCCTTCGCCCGCGGCTACGGCTTCATTGGCCGTTGCCGACGAAATCGTCAGGCAGGCCCTGACCTAAACCTTAGCTTGAGGTGCCGACGCCCGAAGGCCAATCGCTTTCGTGGCCCAGGTGGAACAGAGCATCGCCACGGTGCACCAAGGGCATGTTGTTGTGCCCCACGATAAAGCCGTCGAAGGGTGCAAGTACCTTGACCGAGTAAGAGTCGTAGGGGTTCCGGATGCGACCAATCAGTTCTCCTTCGGCAATTGCCTGCCCGCTCTTGCGTTCAAAAGAAAAAAGTCCGCTCGCCTCCGCGCGCAGCCAGGTGGTATGGTTGAGGTGCCTCGGGGCGCTGTGCCTTCCGCGGCGGTCCTTGAGGCCCCGCGCTTTGGGTGGCTCTTGGCTGAGCATCCCCAGGGTACAGAGTAAACGTTTAGTACCTCGAATGGCTTCCTTGACCGATTGCTCTTCGAGCCGCATGCTCTCGCCCCCCTCGTACACCACGATGGGAATTCCCATGCTGCTTGCTTGGGCTCTCAACGACCCCGGTATGAGCGATGAGGCTAAGGACATAGGGGCTCCGAAGGCCCTTGCGCAGGCTACCGCCTCGGAATCTTCGGAATCATAGCGGATTTGCGGGTAGTTGGTACGGCTTGCGCCCCCGGTGTGAAAGTCTACCCCTAAGTCCACGTGAGGAAGAACCTTATCGCTCATGGTGTAGGCTACCAAGCTCGCAAGGGAGCCCTGGGGTGAGCCCGGAAAACTTCGGTTGACGTCTTTTCCGTCGGGAACATCCCGGCTAAAAAAGAGGAATCCGTAAACATTAATAATGGGAAGGGCTATTATTGAGCCGCATTCGAGGTTGTCAAAAAGCCCAAGAGACATCATGCGACGCACGGCTTCGATGCCGTTTACCTCGTCGCCGTGAAGACCGCCGCTGAGCAGCACCGTTGGGCCCGGGCGGTCGCTGCGAAAGACATGCACCGGCATGTGAATAAGGGTTCCTGAGAGAAGCCGGGCAATCTGCAGGTCTACGGTTTTGGTCGACCCCGCAGGAATGACGGTTTCTCCCAAAACCATCGGTCCAACCTCCGGATACTTCATTGCCCGGTGTAGTTCGAGGGAGTCAGGGAGCGAAGCTCTGCCTTGACTTCTTCGCTAACCGACAATCCTTCAATGAAGGCTGCAATGACTTCGGAGGTAACTCTTCCTGAAGTGCGCGTGAGGGCTTTAAGCACTTCGTAGGGTTTGGGGTAGCCTTCACGTCGCAGGATGGTTTGAAGACCTTCTGCGACTACTTCCCAATGGTTCTCGAGGTCGGCAGCGATGGCGGCCTCGTGGACTACCAACTTACCTAGTCCGCGCTGAAGGCTGGAGTAGGCGAGCAATATGTGGCCAAGGGGCATACCCATGTTGCGCAGGACCGTGGAATCGGTAAGGTCCCGCTGGAGCCGGCTGATGGGCAGCTTGGCCGCTAGGTGCTCAAGCCAGGCGTTGGCAATACCAAAATTGCCCTCGGCATTTTCAAAGTCAATGGGGTTGACCTTGTGCGGCATCGCAGAGGATCCCACTTCGTTGGGATTAATACGCTGCTTGAAGTAGTCCATAGAGATGTACTGCCAGGCGTCGCGCGCCAGGTCAATCAAGATGTTGTTCAGGCGCTTGAGTGCGTCGCAGTAGGCTGCTAAATAGTCGTAGTGCTCAATTTGCGTCGTGGGATGGCTGCGGAACAAGCCCAGTTCATCGCGCAAAAAACCCGAAGCAAAGTGGTGCCAATCTACTCCGGGGTAGGCCACGCTGTGGGCGTTAAAGTTGCCGGTAGCTCCGCCAAACTTGCCTGCGAAGGGAAGACCGTCCAGAAGCTGAAGCTGTTGGCTTAGGCGTTCGCGAAATACCCGCCATTCCTTGCCCAGTCGGGTAGGAGAGGCAGCCTGGCCGTGGGTTCGGGCCAGCATGGGCAGTCGGTCCCACTCGGCGGCCTGAGACTCCAAGCGGTCAACAAGTTCGACCAAGGCCGGCCGGAGTACGTCGCGATGGGCCTCGAGAAGGGAGAGCGGAATCGCGGTGTTGTTGACGTCTTGGGAGGTGAGTCCGAAGTGTATAAACTCCGCCCGATCGCCCATCCCCAGGGCTTCAAAGCGTTCTTTTAGAAAGTATTCGACCGCCTTAACGTCGTGGTTAATGGTCGACTCAATTTCTTTAATTCGCAGGGCGTCGGACTCTTTAAAGTCGGAGTAAATGAGGTGAAGCTCGGCGGTTTGCGCAGTGCTTAGGACAGGCAATCCCTTGAGCTTCAGTGCTGATAGGGCAATAAAGTAGCGGACCTCGACCAAAACTCGGTAGCGAATAAGGCCAAATTCCGAGAAGTAGGGGCGCAGCGGGGCAGCATGCTTTTGGTAGCGGCCGTCTAGGGGCGAGAGCGCGTGCAGGGCTTGGTTCATGGTGCGTTCCTAAAGTGCAAAGGTACCAAATGCAGGAAGGATGGCCGGTCTTTCTTGGCCGTCCGAAGAAAAAAATCGATCGCTCTGCCCGTTGGTCAACCAGCCCCAGGGTGCCTCGAGTGGCAGGTTGTAGCGCATCCATTGCTGGCACACCGCGTCGTTCAAGGGTTGGCTGGCCGCCTTGCATTCAATGAGCAACCAGGGTTTTCCTTGGCAAAAAACCACGGCGTCAAAACGCTTTCGTTGCCCGTGCACCAAGAGTCCGCGCTCAACGGCAATAGACTCCGGGGGGTAATGGCCTTCTAAAATCAGGCGCTGCAAAAAGTGCTGGCGCACGAATTCTTCTGGCGTTCCGGCAACCCATTTGCGGCGTAAGGCATCCCAAAGCCTCCCTTCTGGGTCTGGTTGAAGGTTGGTATTTGGCCAATTATCGAAATCCACTTGGCAAAGGTGATGTAGATTTGCCCAATTGATGAATAAGATTCGGCGACTTCCCTACCGCGATCCTTTTGGCAATCCATTGTGGGCCAAGCGCATGGTAATATTTTGCTTCGGCACTGTTACCTGGTATCGCTTGAACCATATTCACCGCACCAAGGTGGAGGGAATGGAACACCTCAAAAACCTACCGAACCAAAACGTACTTTTTGTGAGCAACCACCAAACGTACTTTATGGACGTTGCTTCGATGTTCTTGGTTTTTATGCATCTTCGAAACGGGATGCCTAACCGCGTAAACCGTTGGTGGCCAGTGATGAATCCCCGCATGAACCTGTTTTTTATTGCGGCTAAAGAAACGATGAAGTCGGGCCCCCTCCCTCGTTTGCTTGCCTTGGCAGGCTCGGTGAGCATCAAGCGGACCTGGCGCGAGGCTGGCCAAGAAATCAATCGAGGGGTGGATCCCAAGGACCTCGAGGGCATTCGCAAGGCCATTCAGGCCGGATGGGTAATTACCTTCCCTCAGGGTACCACCAAACCCTATGCTCCGGGTCGGCGCGGTACGGCTCACATTATAAGGGATCTGAATCCCATAGTGGTTCCCGTGGTTGTGGACGGCTTTCGCCGAGGGTTTGACAAGAAGGGTCTACGGGTCAAAAAGCGGCGCACCGAGCTTACCATTCGCTTCAAGGAGCCCATGCAGTTTGCAGAAGATTCCACTCCGCAGCAAATTTTGGAGCAGGTGATGGCGGCGATTGAGCAAGTCCCGCCGCCAGAGTCCCTAGTAAATGCGTAATTTTATCTTATGAAGAATTTTTGGTTTGCCGCGTTTGCGGCCCTTGTATTGGTTGGTTGCGAGGCTACGTTTGTCGATCCACCTGCCCCGATGGAGGAGCGCAACATTGTGCTTCGCCACTTCTTCTACTTCAAAAACAAATTGATTGATACCAATGAAGTTTTTGCCTTAGACCTGAGCGGGACCCAAATCCGCTTTAAGAATGTAGAAATCGGAATGGGATTCTACCATTTTGAGAACCACCTAGGCGACACCGTCTTCCCGGTAAAGGGCGACAGTTCTGACTTTGTTTTGACTACGACTTCTTCTCTTTTTGGCGGATATACCCCGATTTACAAAATCCCAACAGGCACCTACTCAGGCCGGCACTTTTGGCGCATCGGCCTCGACAGTGCCCAAAACGCGATTCCAACGAATTCTTGGTCTCCAGAGAGCGCCATGAACCGACTCGCGCGGCCTAATGGTGGCTACAATGCCGTGGTTATCGAGGGCTGGTGGAAACTGCCTTCAGACACTACCCGTGATAAACCCTATAAGCCCTTTAAGTATACCATCAGCTCTGAAGCGCTCAATGAGCTTCTCGACTACCAAAGCCAGTTCACCGTGCGCAAAGGGCGCGATGTCAACATCATTGTACTGGTTAAGGTAAACCTGCTTCTGGAAGGTGCTGACCCCGCGGTAGTGGATGCTGTCGATGTGGATCCCAGCAATCCGCTCTTCTTCCCCTTGCTGCCCTCGTTTCGCCTCAATTTACTGAAGGCATACCAGATACAGCTCTAAGGGCGCATGAATCTTCATTTTATCGCCATTGGCGGAAGCGCGATGCACAGCCTCGCGCTAGCCCTCTCGACCCGTGAGGGAACCCGGGTAACGGGCAGCGACGACGCAATTTTTGAACCCAGTCGCAGCCACTTGGCTGCAGCCGGTCTTTTGCCCGAGGCAGAAGGTTGGTTCCCAGACCGCATCCATGCAGCGCTCGACGCCGTGGTCCTAGGAATGCACGCTCGAAAGAACAATCCTGAGCTCCTTCGCGCCCAAGAACTAGGTATTCCCGTGTACTCCTATCCGGAATTCGTTCAAAAGGCCTGCGAGGCTCAGACCCGGGTGGTCGTGGGCGGATCCCACGGCAAAACCACCACAACCTCCATGCTGCTGCATGTGCTGCAGTACTGGGATCGCCTCCCAGACTACCTTGTTGGGGCTCAGGTTCCGGGCCTGGCAGCCTCTGTTCGCCTCCAGGGCCAGGGCGACTGGGCCGTTTTTGAGGGCGACGAATATCTTGCATCGCCCTTGGATCCCCGTCCGAAATTTCACCTGTACAAGGCTCATATAGGCTTAATAACTGGCATGGCTTGGGATCATGTCAATGTTTTTGAAAGCCAGGAGTCCTATTCAGACGCGTTTCGCGGATTTTTGGCTTCTATGGAGCCGGGCGGAACCCTTTTGTATTTTGAAGAAGACGAAGATTTGGCTGCCCTGGTGCTTGCCGACACTTCTCCCTTGCGCAAGATTCCCTACCGGGTACCGCAGCACCGCCATGACGGAACCCAATGGTATTGGATTACCTCAATGGGGGAGGTGCCTATGAGTGTCATGGGCAGGCACAACCTTGCCAACGCCGAAGGGGCCCGATGGCTCGCGCAGGAGATGGGGGTGCAGGAGGCGGACTTTTATGAGGCCATTGCCTCGTTTCAGGGTGCACAGCGCCGACTCGAGCGCCTCGCCCAGTCACCGCGAAGGGACGTTTATTTGGATTTCGCCCATGCTCCGTCAAAGGTTGCGGCCACGACGGCCGCTTTCTCGGAGAGTTTTGGCAGCCGCCCTGTTTGGGGCTTGCTGGAGCTGCATACCTTCAGCAGCTTGAATCCCGCTTTTCTACCGGGCTATGCAGGCTCACTCCAAGGATTAGACCGAGCACTCGTACTTTTTGATCCGGATGCCGTAGCGCACAAGAACCTTCCTCCGCTTGCCCCAGAAGCGGTCTTAGCGGCCTTTGGTCCCGGGGTTGAGGTTTTTACTGATGCCATGGCCCTAAAGGAGCTGATCGAGCGCGAATCGCCCGACGAGCTCAACCTACTCATCATGTCTTCGGGTAACCTTGGCGGTTGGGATGTGCGCTCTTGGGCGCTAGAATTCGTTTAGTACGGCAGTCCTGCTGGCTAGGTAGGCAACAGACCTAAGGGTCAGGGAAGCCGCGACCTCAATTAGGCGTCACCGTCGAGCAACTGCCGTTCCATGTCTTCCATACCAAAGTAGTCTTCGGCTTCGGGGTAGGTAGGCACAAGGGCGAGGTCTTCGTCAAAGAGCTGCATCAGTGATTCACGCACTACAAAAATGCATGAGAATGTTCGGTCCATGTGTTCCGCTTGAAGGTCTTGTAGGTCTTGGATTCCTACAAATTCCTCTACCGAGAGGAAGTTTATGATCATGTGGTCCTCGGGGTACTTGGCAAGTAGACGCTTAAATTCTTGAATCCCGTCTGCGCCAAAGGAATCTAATCCCCAGCGGAGGCTTAGAAAGTCGGGCTTGACTTCGAGCTTAAACGACATTTTGCGGTGCGGATTGCGAGGCGAGAAGGTAGAGTACGGCCATGCGAACGGCAACTCCGTTTTCAACTTGGTTTAAGATAGCCGCATAGGGAGAGTCCGCAACTTCTGAGGTTAATTCGACCCCGCGATTGATCGGGCCGGGGTGAAGAATAAGGGGAACCTGCTTTAAGCGGTTTAAACGGTCCATGGTTATGCCATAGCGTTTGTGGTATTCGCGAATCGACGGAAAAAAAGCCCGGTCCATCCGCTCGTGCTGCACCCGAAGTACATTGGCTACGTCGGCCCACTCGAGCGCGTCGTCGAGGCTGTCAATCACTTCTACTCCCAGCTCGCTGATGGCTCGTGGAATTAGCGTAGAAGGGCCAGTCACTGCAACATGTACTCCGAGTTTCTGAAGGCCAAAAATGTTGCTTAGGGCTACTCGGGAGTGCAGGATGTCTCCAACAATCACGACTTTTTTACCCTCCAGACTACCAATGCGCTCCTGCATAGTGAATGCATCAAGGAGTGCTTGGGTGGGGTGCTCGTGCGTTCCGTCGCCAGCATTGACGACATGTGCGGGTACGCGGTCCGCCAAAAAGTGGGCAACACCGGCCTCGGAATGGCGAATCACCACGAGGTCCACCTTCATTGCCAATATGTTGCTGACGGTGTCGTTGAGCGTTTCGCCTTTTTTGACCGACGAGGTAGAGGCAGAAAAATTAACGACATCGGCCGAGAGGCGCTTCTCGGCTAATTCAAAACTTAGTCGAGTCCGCGTCGAATTTTCAAAAAACAGGTTGGCGACAGTTAGGTCTCGAAGCGAGGGTACCCGTTTAATCGGGCGGTTTATAACTTCTTTAAAGTGCCCTGCCCATTGCAGAATTAGCTGGATGTCTTCGGCGGGAACATGCTGAAGACCCAATAGATGGCGCGACTGCAACTTAGCGTTTTGGGGCATATTCAGGGGATTCGAGCAAAACGGATTCAAGGGTGGAGCCGCTCCAATTGAGGCGCACGCGCTCGTGGTTCAGTGCGTCAACCCTTCGCCCTGAGTAGTCTGGCTGAATGGGAAGTTCGCGAGAGAAGCGGCGGTCGATAAGCACACAAAGTTCTACACGCTCAGGGCGTCCAAAGTCTCCTAAGGCGTCAAGGGCCGCCCGCACCGACCTGCCCGTGTAGAGCACGTCGTCGATGATGATAACTCGCTTGCCTTCAATGAGAACATTCATTTCAGTGGGGCTGGCGGCAAGAGGTTCCTCACGGCGGCGAAAGTCGTCTCGGTGAAAGGTGATGTCCAAAAGACCATTGGCGACCGGACCCGTAGCAAACTCCGCCTCGAGTTGGGCCACTAAGGCCTTGAGCAGTTTGGCTCCGCGGGGCTGAAGGCCAACTAATACGGTGCGGTCCCAAGGCACGTGCACCTCATTAATTTGGTGGCACAGGCGGCTGATGGTAACCGCGCAGTCGCGCTGATTCAGAAGCGTCTTTTGTGCCATTTCAAACGCAAAATTAAGGCTTTTTTGCCTGTGGACTGCGGACGATCTTTGAAGTAATGGACTTTTCACCCATCGACTGGCGCATTTTGGCCGCCCGAGGGCGGCCACGATAAAGCATTAGCTGTTCATCGAAACCAGGAACTCCTCGTTGTTGCGTGTCTTGTTTATGCGGTCTTCCATGAATTCCATGGCTTCTACCGGCGTCATGTCGGCAAGGTGGCGGCGCAGAATGTACATGCGGTTGAGTACTTCAGGGCGAAGCAGCATGTCTTCTTTACGCGTTCCAGAGGCGATAAGGTCAATGGCCGGCCAGATGCGGCGGTTGGCGATGCGGCGGTCGAGCTGCATCTCCATGTTGCCGGTTCCTTTGAATTCTTCAAAGATGACCTCGTCCATCTTAGATCCAGTATCAATAAGTGCCGTGGCTAAAATGGTCAAGGATCCGCCGTTTTCAATGTTTCGGGCCGCGCCGAAGAAGCGCTTGGGCTTGTGCAGGGCATTGGCGTCAACTCCGCCCGAGAGCACCTTGCCCGACGCGGGACTCACGGTGTTGTAGGCACGCGCAAGCCTTGTGATGGAGTCGAGTAAAATAACCACATCGTGGCCGCTTTCTACCAGGCGTTTGGCTTTTTCGAGCACAATATTAGCCACGCGCACGTGACGTTCTGCGGGCTCGTCAAAGGTTGACGCGACTACTTCTGCATTGACGCTGCGCGCCATATCGGTTACTTCTTCAGGACGTTCGTCGATAAGCAGAATAATCATGTATACCTCGGGATGGTTCGCGGCGATGGCGTTGGCTACCTCTTTGAGCAAGGTGGTTTTGCCCGTTTTGGGCTGGGCCACAATAAGTCCGCGTTGGCCTTTGCCGATGGGCGAAACCAGGTCGATGATGCGGGTACTGACGGTTGCCTTGCGGCCCGTTAGATCAAACTTCTCTTCAGGGAAGAGCGGGGTAAGGTGTTCAAAAGCGACGCGGTCTCGAATGAAATCGGGGTCTTTTCCATTGATCAAATGCACTTTAGTAAGCGGAAAAAACTTTTCGCTTTCGCGCGGTGGGCGCACTTCGCCTCGAACGGTATCGCCAGTTTTGAGTCCAAAATGCTTGATTTGCTGCTGGGTGAGCAGTACGTCGTCGGGCGAGTTCAGGTAGTTGTAGTCGCTTGAGCGCAGGAATCCAAATCCCTCTGGCATGATTTCGACCACGCCTTCGGTCGGTATGATCCCCTCAAATTCAAATATGGGTTCTTGGATGCGCGGTTGGCGGGGTTCTCTCGGTTCCCTCGGTTCTCGGGGCTCCCAGCCGTCTCTTCGGGGTCGTTCTTCGCGCGGACCACGATCATCCCTCGGGCCACGGTCGTCTCTTGGGCCACGGTCTTCGCGCGGACCACGGTCTTCTCTTGGTCCACGGTCTTCTCGCGGACCACGGTCTTCTCCTGGTCCACGATCATACCTCGGGCCACGGTCGTCTCTGGGGCCACGGTCTTCGCGCGGGCCACGATCATCTCTTGGTCCACGGTCGTCTCTTGGTCCACGGTCTTCGCGCGGAGCGCGTTCTTCTCTTGGGCCAAGTTCTTCTCTTGGACTACGGTCGTCTCTGGGGCCACGTTCTTCGCGCGGAGCGCGTTCTTCTCTTGGTCCACGGTCGTCTCTTGGGCCACGGTCCTCGCGCGGAGCGCGTTCTTCTCTTGGGCCACGGTCCTCGCGCGGAGCGCGTTCTTCTCTTGGGCCACGGTCCTCGCGCGGAGCGCGTTCTTCGCGCACTTGAACATTGCTACCCGACTGTCCTTCGTCGCCGGAGGATGAAGAAGTGGGTGTATTGCTCAGGCTTTGAATGGCCTCTAAAAGTTCGGGTTTGCGCAAATAACGCGCTTTAGGAATACCCATTGATTCCGCTAATTCTTTGAGTTCGGGCAATTTGCGGTCCGAGAAATCAGGCATAGTTGCCATACCAATAAATGTATAAGGGACTAAAAAACAGTAATGTAAAGTTGAGGATAGGCTTAAATATCGCCTTTTGTCACAGCAAATATACACGAACCATCGCAATGCAAGACCTTTGCAGTCTATGTGGCAACGAATTCAAACCCTTTACATGGCCCTTGCGGCCCTTTGCTTATTTTTTGTTGGTGCGGCCAACGAGACTGCTTGGACCTCGTTAATCGCAGGACTAGGCGTGGCTTTGTTCACCGCCAACACCACCTATTTTAGGTACAGGCAGCGTCAATTTGTGGTCAATCGCATCGGAATAATCGTTGCTTTTGCCCTAGAGGCGGTCTACCTTATTCCGGTTTTTAACTCAGACTTGGAATCTCAATCTCAAAAGCCCTGGGCCCTTGCCCTACCTCTGGTCTCGGTTGTTCTTGCCTCAATGGCAAACAGAGCCATTCAGGTCGACGAAGCCAAGGTTCGCGAGGCAGATCGCTTTCGCCCAAAGGCAAAAAAGAAGTAGTCAGGGCCGGAGTGCACCTCGTGCACCGAGCTCTATTACCGACAAATTCTCGACCTTGCCATCGCAGACCGTGAAGCGAAGCATGGTCCGCACCTTGTGAAAGCCATGCAGACCGCATGCCCCCGGGTTCATGCACAAAACCCCTGAGGAATCCTGACCTACGCGCAGAATATGAGAGTGTCCGCAAACCAGCAAATCGACAGGATCCGCCTTTAAACCGGCCTTAATGTCTTTGGGCAGGCGGCCAGCAGGCCCAGCGATGTGGGTGATCCAGACGCGCAGTCCGCCCGCAGTAAAGCGTTGGTTCAGCGGCCAAGTTCTTCGCATAGCCGCATCGTCGATGTTGCCATAAACGCCACGCAGCATTTTAGAAGAGGTAGCCAGGCGGTCAACAACATCGAGCGAACCAACGTCTCCGGCATGCCAGACCTCGTCAGCCTCTGCAGCATGGGCGAGGATGCGGTCGTCCAGATGGCCGTGGCTGTCGGAGAGTAAGAGGATTTTCAAGGCCCTACCTTTGGTATTCATGTCGCTTCAAAGTTCGTTCACCCATCGCTATGCTTTGCGCTTGTCCTATCATGGCGCGAACTTTCTTGGCTGGCAGCGGCAAGCCGCAGGCCGCACGGTGCAAGAGTGCCTAGAATCTGCACTCGCTACATGGCTGCGGTCTGATGCTGAAGTTGTGGGCGTAGGCCGCACGGATTCCGGGGTGCATGCGCTCAACTACATTGCTCATTTTGACACTAATTCTGCGGTGGACTGCTCCGAAATGGTCTTTCGCATGAATCGGTTTTTGCCCGACGATCTGGTCCTATTTGAAGCAGTTCCGGTTACCATGGATTTTCATGCCCGATTTAGTGCACTGTCGAGGTCCTATCAATACCGAATTCAGCGCAGTAAGGTGGTTTTTGGCCGCGAAACGGCCTGGCAACTAGATCGAACTTTGAACGTGCAACTTTTGCATCAAATGGCGGCCAGCATTGTTGGGACGCACCATTTTGGCGCATTTGAGCGAAGCGGGAGCGCTCCGACCAACGGAATGTGCAGCATAAGCCATGCCCAGTGGAATGTTTTGGGTGAGGACTTGCTGTTTGAAATTGAGGGATCTAGGTTCTTGCGAAACATGGTCCGCGCCTTGGTGGGAACCATGATAGAGCAGGCCATAGCCGACCGGGGAATGGAAGCTTGGGAGACCCTTCGTCAAGGCCAAAAAAGGACGGATTCAGGCCCGTCTGCGCCTGCCCAGGGACTTACCTTTGCGGGCTCGGCTTTTGCCGAATTCCTGTTCGATGGCCGAGAAAAACCCCAATTCATCCCCAAGCGTTAGCGGCAAAGTTTTTGACTGGGCGGTGCTGCGCAGGGTTTTACATTTTGCTAAACCCTACCGATGGCTGCTTCGCTCTGCGACGGTTCTGAGCATTGCCCTGGGAGCCATTACGACCCTTAGGCCCTATTTGGTCAAGGTTGCAGTAGACTATGCGGTAGAGGGTCAGAATTTAACGATGCTTCACTGGAGCATTGCCTTGCTGGTGATCGCCTTGGTTGTGGAGGCTATCGGTCAGTGGTTTTTTGTGCTGGCTACCAATGAGCTTGGCCAGAGGGTCATCCGAGACGTGCGCGTGCGTTTGTTTGGGCAGTTGCTCCATTTTAAAACTTCGTTTTTTGACAGCACTCCTGTGGGTCAGTTAGTGACGCGGACGGTGAGCGACGTGGAGACCATGGCCGATATATTTGCCGAAGGCTTGCTGGTGATTTTTGGTGATATTTTTAAAATTTTCCTAATGATTGCCGCGATGTTCCTGCTCTTTGATGCAGGAATGGTGGCCGTCAGCTTGTCGGTTATTCCGATACTTTTTTTGGCGACCCGTTGGTTTCAAAAGAGTATTAAATCAGCCTTTACCGACGTTAGAAACCAAGTAGCGGCGCTCAACACCTTTGTTCAGGAGCGGATTACAGGCATCTCCGTCGTTCAGCTCTTTGGTCGCGAGGGCAAGGAGGCCAGTCGATTTGAGGCCATAAACCAGCGGCATCGTGATGCCAACATCAAAAGTATTTGGTATTTTTCTTTGTTTTTGCCCATAATTGACATGCTGTCGGCCCTCTCCATTGGGCTGGCAATTTGGTACGGAGGCTGGCGCTCGCTGACGGATCCGGGCAGCGTGAGCATTGGTGATTTGACGGCCTTAACCCTGTTCATCAATATGCTTTATCGACCGCTTCGACAGCTTGCAGACCGCTTTAATACGCTTCAAATGGGCATGGTGGCAAGCGATCGGGTGCTCAAGCTTGTGGAGCGCGATGACCAACTGGAGCGTCCTGGTTCACACCATGGGTCCAAGGTCATGGGCAGTGTGGAATTCGATAGAGTGTCTTTTGCGTACCAAGAGGGCCAGCCGGTGCTCCATGAGGTGAGTCTGTCTGCGAAGCCAGGAGAAATGCTTGCGCTAGTAGGCTCTACCGGCAGCGGGAAGTCCACCTTGATAGCCCTTTTGGCGGGCATGTACCATCCCAATTCGGGCGAAGTTCGTGTGGACGGGGTAGCAGTTAAGGACTGGAATTTTGCCGACCTCCGAAGCCGTTATGCCCTGGTGCAGCAAGACGTTTTTCTTTTTAGCGACACGGTTCGCAACAACGTAACGCTGTACCGACCTATTCCCGATTCCGACATTATGACCGCCGCAGAGGCCATGGGAATTAAGGACTTCTTGCAAAGCCTTCCCGGTGGCCTCGACTACGACGTCAAGGAGCGCGGCGGCATGCTCTCTACAGGGCAGCGCCAGCTTTTGGCTTTTTTGAGGGCCTATTTGGTCAACCCCGACGTGCTGATTTTAGACGAGGCGACCTCCTCGGTGGATTCACAGTCCGAGGCCTGGATTCAGAAGGCCACCGAAACCATTACCTCAGGACGCACCTCCATTGTGGTTGCGCACCGCTTGGCGACGGTTCTTCATGCGGACCAAATAGCGGTAATCGAGCACGGTCGTGTGGTAGAACAGGGCAGTCATGGCGACTTGATTCAGGCAGGAGGGGCCTATGCAAACCTACACGCCAAGCAGTTTTACGGGTCTCAAGAGGTCTAGGGAATCCGCTCTATGGAGATCCCGCGCTGCTCGAGTGCGTCCAAAATGGCATTCCATTCCTCGGATCTTGTGATTTGAAAGGCCACTGTTGCCGCATTCTGTCGAACGACAAAGGCATACATACCTTCTTCAAAGGCATAGGCAATAACACGGCCCTCGCGCTTCCTGCCCTTAATTCGCACTCCATAACCCATGTAGTCACCCATGGGGTCCACCTTAGCATGATAAATTCGAAGCACCTGAGACCATTCAACCTTCTTAGGGCCGAAATTAAAGGGACGGTATTGTATGCTTAGGCCGTCGGCGTTTGCCTCGATGCGGCAGGGCCTCATGATAAGCCAGGCGGCAAAAACCTGAATGCCTAGGGTTGCGGCTATCGCCCAAGCTACTTCGGCGCTCCAGCCCGACTTGCTCGAGACGGCTACCATCATAACCGTTGAGGTAAAGGTGGTTATTCCGATTACCCATAAAAAGCTTTTCGGAACATGGAATTCGTCGCGGTACATCGCCGCCAAATATACTAATCCAGGAGGTCCTTTAAGGCAGCAGATAGAGTGCTGAATCGGTACTTGAATCCGACACCGTTCCATTTTTGCGCCGAACAGTGGGTGCTCATAATAGCAATTTGTGCCATTTCTCCCAAAACTAGCTTGAGGATCCATACCGGCGGCGCGGGCAACCATAATGGACGCTTCACTGCCTGGGCAAGGGCAGTACTAAAGTCACGATTGGTGACAGAATCTGGTCCAGTACCGTTCCAGGTGCCTTGAAGGTTGGAGTCGGTCGCCAGGCGAGCGATCATTGCAGCGAGGTCTTCAACGTGAATCCAGGGCAACCACTGCTTGCCATTGCCTAGGGCGCTGCCAAAGCCAAGCCTAAAAATAGGCTGTAGCATCTTCAGAATACCGTTATTGCGGCCTAAGACAATTCCAATTCGGATTTTAGCCACCCGAATCCCGAGGGATTCAAAGCGGTCGGACTGTGCTTCCCACTCTCGAACCACGTCCCCAAGAAATCCCTTGGCGCCTCCGTCGAGCTCGGTGTATACTCGGTCGAAACTGCTTGGGTAGATACCCACAGCCGAGGCTCCAACGAATACCTCAGGTCGGGTCGCCATGGCTTCGATGCCGCGGTAAAGGGTTTGAGCGCCCTGAATTCGACTCTTCATTATGGCCCTTTTATGGCTTGCCGTCCATCGGGACGAAACCGAGGCTCCGGCCAGATGAACAATGCCATGAGCCCCATCCAAGGCGGCCGGATCCATCGTTTGCTGCGAAGGATCCCAGGAGTACTCTCCCTCTTGCCGGGCATTGCGACTGAGTATCCTAACAGTATGTCCCTGATCGATAAGGGCTTGCTTGACCGCGCGGCCAACGAGACCGGTTCCTCCGGTGATGCAGTAAATCATAGTTTCTAAACACGAACTTAGCACCTCAGTTCGCAACTACAATGCATTCCATTCAGCCTCATAATGCCTGGCGCAGCCGATACATTGCATCAGAAGATTCGCGAAGTCCTTTTTTTTTAAACCAGGGCGCGCCTTCAAACGGAATCTACCACCAGATGTACGACTACGTCATCAACCCCGAATGGGACGACATCGGTTGCGAAACGCTTTTTATGAAGGTCATATTTGTAGATTATGACGAGGGCTGCGCCATAATTGAGCTAATCGGGGAATGGAACGATGCCCTTCACAACGACATTATGGAGGTAAAAAGGCGGGTTATCGACCCCATGCTCTTAGAAGGTATTCAGCGTTTTGTGCTCATCGGTGACAACCTTCTCAACCTTCACGCCGGCAGCGAGGAGTACTATGCGGAGTGGGCTGAGGAGGTCGAAGAAGAGGGCGGTTGGGTTGTCGGACTAAACTTTCGCCAGCACGTTGTTGACGAGCTGGCGCAGGCAAGAATTAGCCGATATCTTTGGTCGGGGGAGCGTTTTCGCCTCAGTACATGGCGAGTTAAGGACCCCCTAAGCCTCTGTCAAGCGGTGGAAATAATGGTGCAGAAGCGCCTAGGAATGTAGTTATCAGCGCAGGGCTACGCGGTGCATCCAGCCGTGGCTATCCTCAATCCGTCCGTACCGAATGTCGGAAAGTGCCGCGCGCATGCGGGCCGCAATGCTGTCCTCGGGAACCGGCACGGAATAGATTTCGTCTTCCATTCCAAAGGCCTCAATGGGGCTCACGACCGCAGCCGTTCCCATGCCAAAGGCTTCATGGAGTTCTCCAGACAGGGCAGCATCGGTAATTTCATTTACCGAAACAGGACGTTCCTCCACGGGAATACCCCAGTCATTGCAAAGGGTCAAAATGGAGTCGCGAGTTATACCCGCCAAAATCCGGTCGCTTAATGCCGGGGTAATAAGGGTTCCGCGAACAACGAATGCGACGTTCATGGTGCCGGCCTCTTCGAAGTACTCGTGGTTGTGATGGTCGGTCCAAAGAACCTGCTGATAGCCCTGCTGCACGGCCTCTCGGGTAGCCAAAAAAGCTCCTCCGTAGTTGCCTGCGGCCTTGGCGAATCCCACTCCGCCCTCGGTGGCGCGGGTAAATTGCCGTTCAACTTTAACGCGCACGGGCTTGGTGTAAAGTTCTCCCGACGGGCTGGTTACAATGCCGAAGGTGTAGTCCTCTGAGGGGCGAGCCGTAATGAATTCGCTGCTGCCAAACAAAAAAGGACGCAGGTAGAGCGATTGGTTCTTGCCCTGGGGTACCCAGTTTTGGTCGACCGCGATAAGGGCATCAAGACCGTTCATGAAGAGTTCTTCGGGCAATTCCGGAATCATCATTCGCGCACCACTCCGGTTTAGGCGCTTTGCGTTGTCGCGCGGACGAAATACGGCTATGCCTCCGTCGACTTGGCGGTAGGCTTTTTGGCCTTCAAAAACGGCTTGACCGTAGTGCAGTGCGTGCAAGGCAAGGCCCTGTTTTAGAGGTCCATAGGGTTCAATACGGCCCTCGTCCCAGCTGCCGTTGGAGTATTCACTGAGAAAGGTGTGGTCAGAAAGGCCCGTGCCGAATGCGAGGTTGGTAAAGTCAACTTCACTAATGCGGGATTGGGTGGTGCGGATAATCTTCATTGAGGCAAGATTGGGTTGTGGCTTGACGTCCGCGCCAAAGCAGTGCAAATGTACGTATTTTTGCATTCTTATAACCCCATTATGCGATACTTCAATACCTTCTTAGCTGCCGGCATCCTATTGGCTTCTTGCGCTCAAAGCCCCACCGATGAAGCTGTTGTTTTTGATTACTTTGGTGATTCAAGCATTATTGCCAGCGAGGTGCTCACGGGCGCTCAGGTTCTTGAAGCGCTGGAGTCTAGCGACTCCGTTTGGGTCACTTTTGAGGCTCCCATTCAGGCCGTTTGCCAGACTAAAGGCTGCTGGATGGAGATTGCCCTTGACTCCAACATCACTGCCTTAGTCCGCTTCAAGGACTACGCATTTTTTGTTCCTATGGATGCCAGCGGAGAGCTTGCACGGGTAGCGGGTTCGGTTCAAAAAAAGGAGTTAAGCGTGGAGTGGCTGCAGGAGCAGGCTCGCGACGCCAACGAACCAGACAGCGTGGTCGCTGCGATTACGAAGCCTGAGGTACGTCTGACCGTCTTGGCCTCAGGCGTGGCACTCCCTCAAAAGGAAGAGGCCTCCAGCGAGGTCAAGGAATCCGATTCAAAATAGTCTGAGCGCAATGCTTAAGTTTATCGTAGCTATAGCGGCCCTTGCTCTCGCGGCATCCTGCAATCAGGAGCCCAGTTCGCCAAAGCGGAATCCCCGCTTGCCCGAGCCCAGTGCTCTTGCGGCGACCATGCAGGCAATGACGGCCGATATGGAGGCGCTCAAAATCAAGGCGCAGGACGGTACGCTAACCCTCTCTGACGTTGAATCCTTGCGGAAGGCCCACGAGTCCATTAAGACCGACCAGCCTACCAAGCCTGAAGAAATTAAAGAAAGCTTCCCGAGTTTTGCAGAGGCCTACCTCGCAAACCTCGACAACCTCTATCAGGCAATTCAAAATAAAGGGGATGTAGAGGCCCAAATAGAGGCCTTCAACGCGGTAATTACAACCTGCGAGTCCTGCCACCAGCAGCACTGCCCTGGACCGCTCGAGCGGATTGGAGGCATCAAGGCCGCCGCTCTCGCTCCTTAATCATGCCGTCATGGTGCTGCTAAATTATTGGGGTCGATGAGCTTGCGCACCATAAGGGTCTATGGATTTCTTGAGGACGATCAAGGAAGGGTATTGGTCAGCGCGGAGCGCTTCAGGGGAATGCCACTCGTGAAGTACCCCGGCGGCGGAGTAGAGTGGGGTGAGGGCCTTCGAGAGGCCTTAGCGCGAGAATTTCAAGAAGAGCTCCAGCTCGAAATAAGCAGTGGCGATCTGGTCTTCTTTAACGAGTTCCCCGTCATTTCGGCATTTGATTCGCAGTACCAAGTGTTTAGTTTCTTCTACCGAGTTACCGCCCTGGGTCCCTTGGACTTTGCCACCACTGCCGAGGTGAAGGTTCCAGAGAACGACGGCGAACGACCAGTTTGGGTGAAAAAGTCCGAACTCGTGAAGATTCCGTTCACCCATAAGATTGAGCAGGAGGCCACTAGGGCTTTTTTGTTGCTCGGTCTAAAGGTTTAAGGCCTAGTCTTGCTATTTGGCTTGGAGCCAGCTGCCCACAAGATTCTTTATGGGCCGCCAAGTGCCTTTGGTCTGGGCCACGCTGTCTAGAAAGCGGCCACCCTGAAGCTGGCGAGCCTCCTGGAGCCTAAGGCGTTCCCAGCCTGATCCCTGGTCGGCATAAACGTGCATTCTCCCCAACCAATCGATGCCGAGGGGGTCGCCAATAGCTCTCAAAGCAGCCATTCTACTGTCTATGCTGCAGCCACTGGCGGCAGTGCGTCCTTCGTCAGCTGCGATGGCGAGCAGACGCCCCTCCACTAAGGAAAATCCCGCGTGCACCGGGACCCCATGCGCCGCCCAATCTTGGCAAAGCTTTTCAAGACCTTTAAGGAGCAGGGATTCTTCGTCGGGGGTAATGGGCCTGCTTGAGACAAAGCACCAAAATCGGGAGTCGTCGGGCAGCTCGCTCCAAGAAACTAAAGGCATGGCTTAAAGGTCGTTTGCGGTGGCGATGGCTTCGGCAATATCGATCACTTGTACTTCGCTCTCCTTGCCATGGTGCGTTACTCCGTCGGTAAGCATTAGTTTGCAAAAGGGGCAGGCCACTGCGATAATATCTGCTCCAGTTGCTAGGGCTTCTTCAGCCCGCACGTGGTGAATTTCTGCTTCACCAGACTCGGGTTCCTTAAAGATTTGTGCACCGCCGGCTCCGCAGCACAACCCGTTTTTTTTGCTCCGCTTCATCTCGTGGATTTCGGCGTCGAGTTGTGCTAAGAGGGCCCGGGGTGCTTCGTATTCTCCGTTGGCTCGCCCAAGGTAGCAAGGGTCGTGAAAGACAATTCTTTTACCCTTGAAGCTACCTCCTTCCACGCGCAACCGCCCGTCGCGCAGGAGTTGCTCGATGAATTGGCTGTGGTGAAACACCTCGTAGGTTCCGCCCAATTGCGGATATTCGTTTTTAAGCGTGTTAAAGCAGTGGGGGCAGGCTGCTACTATTTTTTGCACACGGTAGCCGTTGAGAATTTCGATGTTTTGAAGCGCCTGCATCTGAAAGAGGAACTCGTTTCCAGCGCGCCGAGCAGGGTCGCCAGTGCAGCTTTCTTCAGAACCAAGTACGGCAAAAGAAACTCCTGCATGATTCATGATTTTGGCTAGGGCTCGGGTTACTTTTTTGGCGCGCTCGTCAAAGCTTCCGGCGCAGCCAACCCAAAATAGAACTTCTGCGGTTTCACCTCGGGCGGCCAGCTCGGCCATGGTGGGTACATTCAAACTCATAGGGGGTCGTTAAATACTTCAACCGTTGCGGGGCGCTTGACCAGGGGGCTAAAAGTGCCAGTGTAGCGGGTAGCTCTCACGATATGGTTGTCAATCCAATGGTAGTTGCCTCCGCGGGGTTTTCCCATAAGCAGTCCATGGAACGGAAATCCATGTTCCGCAAGCCAGTTCTCGGTAACCATGCGGTGTTCTTCAGTGCGGCTCGTGAAAAAGGTGATGAAATGTCCTTCGGCATGCCAGGTTTTTATAGTCTCTAAGGCTTCAGGAAAGACCTTAGCCGTCACCATGCGCTCTGGTTCCTCGTTAGGAATATCGTCGCATACGGTTCCGTCTATATCGATGAGGTAGTTTTTTATGTGGTCCGGGAGCACGGGGCTTACCAACTCACCCTGTACCGAAGTTTCGATCAGTTCCTTCATTGCTGAATCCAGTTGCCGCGGTCTGCTTGGGGATAGGCCCAGGGAGCTGCGTTGTTTTCAATGTTGCCCATTGCGACGTTGACCGTCGAAGGGGCTGCGGATTCCTCCATGACCAGGTACTGGCGCATTTGCATGATGATGTCCATGGGGTCAATATTCAATGGGCAGGCTTCGACACAGGCATTGCAGGTGGTACAGGCCCATAGCTCTTCGCGCGAAATCCAATCGTCAAGTAGGCTCCTGGTTTCGGCTCCTTGGCCCCCAGTCAAGACTTCTTCGACGCGGTCGCGGGTGGCCATCATGATACGGCGAGGGGAGAGTTTCTTGCCGGTTTGGTTTGCGGGGCATTCGCTAGTGCACCGTCCGCACTCGGTGCAGCTGTAAGCGTTCAGTAGGTTGGCGAAGTGCAGATCGTGTACGTCCTTGGCTCCAAACCGTGCAGGGGCAGCTGCGTTGGGATCCGGCACGAAGCTTGGGTCGAGCATTGACTTGATTTCGGTGGTGACCGATTCCATGGCCGGAATTTGTCCGCGCGGAGTCAACTTGCTGTACCAAACGTTGGGGAAGGCCAAAATGATGTGAAAGTGCTTGCTTTTGGGCAAGTAATTCAAAAAAGCCAAGATGCCAACGAAGTGCAGCCACCACATGCTCTGGGTGAAAACCTCGAGGTTCGAAACCCTCCAACCCTCAAAAAGGGGCTGAAAAAGGCCACTAATAAGCCAGGGAGTCTGTTGGTTAGCGAAGTTTAATCCTTGGTTAACTGCAGCGAATTCTGAGGCGTTCATGAGCAGGAGGGCGAGCATGAGAACTACCTCAATGACCAAAATATTCAGGGCATCTTTCTGGGGCCATCCCGTTAGGTCGGGGTGGTTCAAGCGCTTGGGCCCGTGCCGCAACCGCCGAACCAAGAACACTCCAATGGCGATAATAACCAAGGCACCAAGTACCTCAAAAAAGCTCATGAGGCCATCGTACAGTGCGCCAAGTGGAGCTCGAAATAGCCGATGGGTTCCCAGTATGCCGTCCAAAAGGATCTCGATGACTTCGATATTGATTACTACGAAGCCGACGTACACAATGAAGTGCATAAGGGCAGCCAACCGGCGCGGTTCCATCTGGCTTTGGCCCATGGCCACCTTGGTCATAATGGCCCAGCGTTCCTTGCGGCGGTCGTGGCGACCCGACGGGCGAGCAAGGGCCAAGCCTCGGCGCAGGCGACGTACCTGAAGGGTAAACCCTGCTATGCCCGCAGTAAGCAGCGCAACAAAGACTAGGCTAGAAATCATTGTTCGTCTATGCGGCTGGGTTTACGGCCAAAAACCGACAAGCGCACATAGCGCTCGGGGTGGTAGCGGAGGTCGACAAGCAGGCGGTCAAGGGACGTCATCGTGTTTTCAATCTGCGTGTAAAGGGAATCTTGAGTGCTTAGCTTGCCTAGACTTCCCTCTCCGGCTGCGATGCGTCCAGTTACAAGGTCCAGATTATTGGCGGTTCGCTCCAGGGCCATCATAGTCTGGCCTACATTGGCTTTACCGAGGGAGTCCGAAATATTCGCAAAATTCATAAACACCCGATCGAGCTCGTCTTTGTTGTCGGCGAGGGTCTTTGAAAGTCGCTCGAAGTTTTGCGTAGCACGGCCTAGGGCCTCCCGATTCTCATTCATGTAGGTTGATAGCTCGGTGGTTATCTCATTCAAGTTAATCAAGGACTGATTGACGTTGCTGAAGGAGGAGCGGAAGTCCTTTTCTACTCCGCCCTTTAAAAAGCCAGTCAAGGCTTGCACTACCGTGTCAAGCGATGAAATAAGCTGCTCGGCCTTAATCTTGACCGGCAGCACTTCTTTGTTGATGGCATCGCCCAAGGACTCCTCGATCGCGCTGCGAAGGGTATCTCCGTCTTCGATGAGTACTTTGCCTGATCCAATTTGAAGCGAAATTTCTTTGGCCCCCAGCAAGTCGCTGGATTTAATCAGCGCGAGGCTGTTGACCGGTATAGGGTAGTCGGAGTCAATGCGCATCGAGACCACTACTCGACCCGACTGATCCGGGTGAAAATTGATGGATTCAATCCGCCCGACGGAGAGTCCGTTGATGTTAACCGGTTGCGAACCAATGAGGCCGTCAACACGCTCGTAGACGGAGTAGATCGTTATGCCTTTGTCGAGCAGCGTACTGTTTTTGAGGTAGGAAATCCCAAAGTAGAGTATAAGTCCTGCCAAAAGCACGACCAGGCCAGTTTTTAATTCGCGACTAAACATAGACTACAAGTTAGGGTTTAAGGGCTTGATCTGCATCATCGAGTGTAATGCGAGCACTCCCTCGGTAGGCCACGACAAAAGCGTCTACAAATCCGTTTTTTCGAGCGGAGTCAAGGGCACTTACTGCATCGGCACGGCTTCGGTACTGTCCCTGGAGGTAGCGGAACAGGCGACCGTCTTTAGCGATAAACACGTCAGGCAATACCGAGAAGGGCTCTTCGGTAGGGCTTTTTTGTATTCCGCTTACGCTGAGCTGGATGCTGAAAAATACGTCTTGCTTAGGCAAGCTCGAAGCGTCCGGCGACGCTGCAGGCTCTGCCTTCGGCTCCGATATAGGCTCTGCCTTCGGTTCCGCTATAGGTTCTGCTTTTAGCTCCGCTTTGGGTTCCTCTTTTGGCTCCGCTTTGGGTTCAAATTTCGGCTCCGTTGAAGCAGAGGATCCTCCCTCGCGGCGAAGCTTATACTGCCCAAAAGATCGCGCAATGGAACGCGCCATTTCGTCCTGGCCTTGATCGGTAATAAGGTAATCCTCCTCGGCGCTATTGGTCAAAAATCCGAGCTCAATAAGAATTGCAGGCATCGCAGAACGGCTCGTCACATAAAGCGGCTGCTGCTTCACCCCGCGGTCCTTGCGACCCACATCGTCCCTAAAGGAATTCTGCACCTGCTGAGCCAGTTCCACACTTTGCTGAATGAAGGCATACTGGAACATGGTAAGCATGATGTAGGACTCTGGCTTGGTTGGGTCAAAGCCCTCATAAACGTCTTGGTTCTCTTCTTGAAGAATAACCGAATTTTCGCGCATGGCAACGCGGTTCTCGTCGTCGTGGTCCTTACCCATCACATAGGTCGATGAGCCATAGGCAGAGGGGTTCTCGGCCGCGTCGCAGTGAATCGAAATAAAGACATCGCCCTGCGCCCGATTGGCTATGACCGTGCGCTCGTGCAGCGTAGGGTAGGAATCGTCTCGGCGGGTCATGACCACCTTGATGTTGGGATGGCGCTCCAAAATATACTTCTCGACCAACAATGCAACTGCGAGCGAAACGTCTTTCTCTGCTTTTTTGTAGCGGCGGGTGCCCAAATTCCCGGGGTCTTTGCCACCGTGGCCGGCATCGATCACTACAGTGCGAATCTCATTGCTTATGCGAGCCGCAGGATGAAATCCCGCATGCGGAATTGCCAATAGGGCAATCAAAAGCCAAGCTAGGCGTTGGTAGGTACTACTTTTGGTCACTGATTTCATGAATGTCGCTTCAAAGGTAAACTCTTACGCCGCAATACTCGCGGCAATTATGTGGTATACGGCCCCAGCGCAGAGCGTTCTCGACGGCGATGGAATCCGCTACGCCTCTGAAAAGCAGGGAGTCCTGCGCCCCGGGAGCAATACCCTAAATCTTCAGGGCAAGGCCCGTGCCGAATCCTCAGACTTTATCCTCGAGGCCGAGTATATTATAATTGACTGGAACTTGCGCGAAATCAAGTCCTTTGGGGCCAAGCAAGCCGACGGAACCTACATCGGCCGCCCCATTTTTACCCAAGGCGAACGGCGCATCGGAGCAGATACGCTGCGCTACAACTACGGAACGCAAAAAGGCTGGGTCTATCAATCGACCAGCCAAGAGGGCGGCGGATTTCTCTCCGGAGGGCAGGTTAAAATGATCACGGACTCCAGCTACTTCATCGGCTCAACACGCTTCACTACCTGCAACCATGTGGATCCGCACTTTGCTATCGTGGCGCCCCGAGCGCGTTTGGATGTGGGCAAGCGCATCGTCACCGGCCCTGCCTACCTCGAACTGATTCATTTACCCACGCCTTTGGCCCTGCCTTTCGGATTTTTTCCGGTCATGGAAAAGCGTGCCTCGGGATACATACTGCCCAATTTTGCCGACCGTCGAGAATGGGGTCTTGGGCTGACTGGATTTGGCCACTATTGGGCACTCAACGACCACGTCGACTTAAAGGTTACCGGCGACCTCTATACCCGCGGTTCATGGGGCATTCAAGCGCAGTCTAACTACCGATACCGCTACCGTTTTTCGGGCGGATTTGCGGTTCAGGCCAACCGAACGCGTTATGGGGACCCCCGCTACGCGGACTATGGTCAGTTTTATGATTCCCGAGACTACCGCATATCGTGGAACCACAGCCAAGACTCCAAGGCCCACCCTTCGCGAACCTTCACAGCGCGCGTTGAGCTGGCCACCGGCAGTTTTTTTAAGAACACCACGACCAACCCCGAAGACTTTTTAAAGAACGACCTATCCTCATCCATCAGTGTGGTTCAGCGATTCCCCGGAACCCCCTTCACCTTCACCGGAGCCTTGCGGCACCGTCAAAACAACCAAAAGGGTACCATCGCCCTTTCGCTCCCAGAATTCACCCTGGGAATGGCAAGGGTACAGCCCTTTGCTCGCAAAGTTCGCAGCGGTTCCCCTAAATGGTACGAGGGAATTGGCCTTACCTACGCCATGAACGGCCGCAACGAAACCCAGGGCCTTCTAGAGGAACTCCAGGATCCTGCCCAGCTTTTTGATCCGTCTCGGCTGCGAAGCGGGGTGCAGCACTCGGCATCGCTCAATACCAACATCAAGCTTTTAAAGTTTATAACCATTAATCCCAGTGCCGATTGGGCCGAGAAATGGTATCCGACGTCGCTCGACTACCGGTGGGATACCCTTAGCCAGAAGGTTGTTTCAGACACTGTTCAAGGCTTTTTTGCGGCACGGGAATTTCGCGCCTCCGCTTCGGCAAATACCACGCTTTATGGCTTGTTTCGCTTCAAGCGCGGACCCTTGTCTGCACTACGGCACGTGATGTACCCCTCGCTCACGGCTATTGCCCGTCCGGATTTTGCTAACCCGCAGTGGAACATTTATCAAGAAATTCAGTCCGATACTCTTGGTGGCCTAAAGCGCTTCAATCGTTTTGAAGGCTATACCTACGGCTCGCCGGGCCCCGGCCAGTTGGGCGCCATTCGCTTTCGCCTTCGCAACACCCTAGATGCCAAGCTTCGCGCTCGAGGCGATTCCGGAACCGAGCAGAAGATTAACCTCATTGACGACCTAAGCCTTGAAACGGGCTTCAACGCGGCTGCATTAAGCCATCCTTTTGAGAATATGGCGATTAGGGCATCGTCTTCATGGGGTAAAGGGGCTTACCGAGTGAGCTACCAGGGCCTCTTTGATTGGTACGGCATCGATTCTACCGGCCAGCGCAGCCTGGATTTTTCGGCGGCGCTAGGTCAGGGCCTAATTCGGCCAACGATGCATCAGTTTAGTGCCGACCTTCGGTTGCGTGGCGGGAGCTCCGAGGGCCGACGCGGCCCTAAAATCAACGACCTTGGCCTAGAAGAAAACTATTTTGCTGACTACTATTCCCCCATTGACTATGCAGGATGGGCGGCTCCCTGGAGTCTAAATGCAGGCTACTCCCTAAGGCGCATTGCGGCAGGAACAGCCTATAAGACCGTTCACTCGCTCCGGGTTGACGGCAGCTGGGATCCGACCCAAAACTGGAAGATTCGCTTCTCGAGCGGCTACGATTTGGCGAGTGCGAGCATAACCTTCACCTCTTTTGACGTGGTCCGCACGATTCACTGCTGGCAGATGAACCTGCGCTGGGTTCCGCTGGGTTACGCCCGAAGCTACTCGATCGGTTTGGGTGTTACGGCCCCCTTGCTCAATGCCATTAAGGTGCAGCGCAGGCGGGGCTTGGGTGACTACTAGCAAGCAGCGCCCAGGACTCCAGTAGCTTCTTGCCCATGGGGGTCAAAACGCTTTCTGGATGAAACTGAAGGCCCCAAACGGCTTCCGTTCGGTGGCGAATGGCTGCAGGAAGCCCTTCGTGGTCGGTGGCGAGAAGCGTCCATTCCGCAGCAATGCTGCTGGCCTTAACCGCCCATGAATGGTAGTAGCCTGCCTTCATTTGTAGCGGAAGTCCTTGGTTAAGGGCATCTTCGTGCAGCCAGGTTATGGTTCGCGCAATGCCGTGACGCGGACTGCCGGTATGCTGGAGTTGGCCGCCTCGAAATTCAGCCAATGCTTGCATACCCAAGCAAACTCCTAAGATGGGTCTTCGGCCCCAATGCCGCGCAATGACCTGCATGAGTGCGCCCGATTCGCGGGGTAGGCCAGGCCCAGGCGACAGTACTAGGGCAGCGCAGGATTCGAAGCCTTCTATGGCAGCAGGGTCGTCGCAGCGCAGCACACGGACCTCGCTAAAATAGGGTTCGAGCAGGTGCACCAAGTTGAAGGTGAACGAGTCGCGGTTATCGAGTACGCCTAAGACCATTGGGCCAAAGGTAGTATGGGTCCAGGCCCTAACTTTAGAGTATGATACGACCAGTTTACACTGCCAATGCCCCTGCGCCAATCGGACCCTACAGCCAAGCGGTTTGGTCCGGTTCCCAGCTTTTTGTCTCAGGCATGATTGCCCTAAGCCCCGACGGGACCTTTGTAAACGACAGCCTAGAGGCAGAGGTCAGGATGGCCCTAACCAACCTAAAATCCCTGCTTGAAAGCCAGGGTTTGGGATTCATGCATGTGGCAAAATGCAGCTTGTTTTTGCGCGATATGGCTGACTTTGCAGTGGTTAACGCTATTTACGCGGAATTCATGGGCGATGCCAAGCCGGCGCGTGAAACCGTCGCGGTTTTAGGCCTTCCCATGAATGCGCGCTTCGAAATTTCTGCAGTGGCCTGCCTACCTTTGTAGCTATGGAATACGATGTTTTGGTATTGGGCTCCGGCCCGGGCGGCTATGTAGCCGCGATTCGCGCCAGCCAACTAGGCTTAAAAACGGCAGTTGTTGAAAAAGAAAGCCTCGGAGGAGTTTGCTTGAATTGGGGATGCATTCCCACGAAGGCCTTGATCAAGAGTGCGCAGGTATTTGAGTACATACAGCATGCCGAGGAATACGGAATCACCGTGAAGGATGCCAAGCACGATTTTGGTAAAGTGGTTGCCCGCAGCCGCGATATCGCAGGCGGAATGTCTAAGGGCATTCAGTTTTTAATGAAGAAGAACAAGATTGACGTGCACATGGGGCAAGGAACTCTGATGCCTGGCCGCAAGGTCGAGGTCAAGGGCGATTCTGGAACTCAAGTCATCAGCGCCAAACACATCATCATTGCCACGGGCGGACGCAGCCGCGTGCTGCCCAACCTTCCCCAGGATGGCAAGAAGATTATGGGCTACCGCGAGGCTATGGTTCTTGCTGAGCAGCCCAAGAGTATGGTAATTGCCGGCTCGGGAGCCATTGGTGTGGAGTTCGCTTATGTCTATAATGCCATGGGGACCAAGGTCACCATTGTGGAGTATTTGCCTCGAATTGTGCCCAATGAAGACGAAGAGGTGAGCAAGGCCCTAGAGCAGGTCTTCAAGAAGAAGGGCATCGATATTCTGACGAGTGCTGAGGTAAAGTCGGTCGACACCAAGGGCAAGGGCTGCAAGGTCACCTACGCTGATGCCAAGGGCGAGCATGTTTTGGAGTGCGACGTGGTTTTGAGTGCCGTCGGGGTGAGTCCGAATGTCGAAAACATCGGCCTAGAGAGCGTCGGCATTTCCCTCGACAATGGACGCATTGCGGTAGACGAGTTTTACCGCACGAGCATTCCAGGCTACTACGCCATCGGAGACGTTGTCAAGGGGCAAGCTCTGGCGCACGTGGCCTCTGCTGAGGGCATTATTTGTGTGGAGTCGATTGCGGGCCACCACCCTCAGGCGATCGACTACAATAATATTCCCGGATGTACCTACTGCTCTCCGGAGATTGCCAGCGTAGGCTACACCGAAAAAGCGGCCATAGAAGCCGGTTTTGAGGTAAAGGTTGGCAAGTTTCCCTTTAGCGCCTCTGGCAAGGCTTCGGCCTCCGGAACCAAGGAGGGTTTTGTCAAGATGGTCTACGATGCGAAATACGGTGAACTGCTTGGGGCCCACATGATTGGCGCCAATGTTACCGAGATGATTGCCGAGGTGGTCACGGCCCGCAAGCTGGAAACCACAGGAATGGAGCTTCTCAAAGCGGTGCATCCGCACCCGACCATGTCTGAGGCGGTCATGGAGGCTACGGCTGCGGCCTACGGCGAGGTGATCCACCTCTAAACGTGGCCCGATCCACTGCGCTGCGCGCTCAAGGTTTGTGCCTGGCTCGGGGCTCATTTTTGCTTGATATACCATTTTGGTCGGTGGAAGCCGGTCAGGTTGTGGCCCTCTACGGCCCTTCGGGTTCGGGCAAGTCCACGCTTCTCTCGATTATTGCAGGTCAAGTTTTTGCGGACACTGGGGAATCTTGGGTCGGGTCTGCGCGACCAAACCGCGACCGCCTGATTGCTGGGCATCCCGGGGTGGTTTGGGTTAAGCAGGACTTTGGCCTTTCTCCCTACCGAAGCCTGCGCGACAACCTTCTTGATTTGGTGCATGGGCGGCTTGAGGACCAAGAAGATCGCATCGTTCGCCGCATCATGCGGACCCTTCATTTAGGTATGGATCCTTCACGCCCTGCCAACAGCCTTTCGGGCGGAGAGCAGCAGCGTCTGTCTATTGGCCGAGCGCTGTTAGGCCGTCCTAAGGTGCTCTTGCTTGACGAACCATTCAGCCATTTAGACGGATTCCTCAAGGAGCGCCTGATTCAGTTGCTCAAGGCTTGGCAGCGCAAAACAAAGGCCACCGTAGTATTGGTGGCGCATGACGCCCGAGATGCAATGCGATGGGCCGACCGAATCGACGTGATGCAGCAGGGACAAATCGTGGAATCGGGTCCGCCAGACCAAATCTATGCTGCACCCAAAACGAAACCCATGGCCTACGCCTGGGGCCCACTCAATGACGTCGTGCTGTCTAGGGTTCCCGACGGCCTTCGCGCCCACAAGAATGCCTTTAGACAGGGGCGAAGGTGGTTCCTTAGGCCGGAACACCTCAGCCTAACCGAACTTGAATTCCATTGCGGTCCCTGCCGCGAAGTAGAGCATTGGTCCGAAGGGTCGGCCAACATGGTGCGGCTGGAGTCGGCATCAGGGCAGCTATGGATTCTGAGGCGCTAAACCCCTTGAGTGGACGTCAATACAAAGAAGACCAAGGAGCCACCTGCGCGGCCCAAGGTCTTCTAAAAAGTCTTTTAGGATCTACTTTACTCGGTCAACAACCGATTTGAACGCCTCCGGGTGGTTCATGGCCAGGTCGGCCAAAACCTTGCGGTTGAGTTCAATGTTGTTGACGTGAAGCTTGCCCATCAGCTGGCTGTAGGACATTCCTTGAATGCGCGCACCAGCGTTGATACGGGTAATCCAAAGGGCGCGAAAGTTGCGCTTCTTAGCACGGCGGTCACGGTAGGCGTAACCCAGGGCTTTTTCAACGGCGTTTTTGGCGACCGTCCAAACGTTTTTACGGCGGCCAAAGTAGCCTTTGGCCATTTTTAGCACGCGCTTGCGGCGTGCACGAGAAGCTACATTATTTACTGAACGAGGCATATTTACTAGATTTTTGGTAGCGCGGACTGCTTCAGTTTATAAGACTTTGCAGACTCTTAGGGGCGCTTACGCAGGGTTAATTAAACCAGATAACAAAACAAAAAACTACATCACAAGCATCTCCTTTACCGAATTCATGTCGGAGGTGTGCACCAACGTTGAATGGGTAAGGCGGCGCTTGCGGTCAGTAGCCTTTTTGGTAAGAATGTGGCTCTTGAAAGCGTGTTTGCGCTTGATTTGACCAGTGCCCGTAAGCTTGAATCGCTTCTTGGCGCTGGATTTGGTCTTCATCTTAGGCATGGTACAGATCTTTTATTTAGGCTACTATTTCTTTTTGGTTGGAGCGATTAGAATGAACATTCGCTTCCCTTCGAGGTGGGGTAGGGCTTCTACTTTGCCCAAATCGGCCACGTCTTGTGCCAATCGGAGCAGCAGCAGTTCGCCTTGCTCTTTGTAGATGATGGAGCGTCCACGGAAGAATACAAAACTCTTCAACTTGGCTCCTTCCTCTAGAAACTTACGGGCGTGCTTGAGTTTGAACTCGTAATCATGGTCGTCAGTTTGCGGTCCGAAACGGATCTCTTTGACAACCACTTTTTGCGCTCTGGCGGCGATTTCTTTCTGCTTCTTCTTTTGATCGTACAAGAACTTCTTGTAGTCTATGATTTTGCAGACAGGGGGATCGGCGTTCTCGGCAATCATCACCAAATCAAGCTCGTCTGCTTCGGCCAAGGCCTGGGCTTCTCGCACTGATAAGACGACGGGTTCTTGCTCATCCCTCAAGAGGCGGACTGTCGAAACACGAATGTGTTCGTTAATCTTGTGGAGTGCTTCCGGCTCGCGGTAGCCTCGCCCTTGACGGGGACCCGAAGGTTTATTGTTCCTCAGAAGGTTCAGTATTTAAATTCATTAAACGGCTCAAAGAGCGCTTAGCCGTTGGGCAACCTCGGCACGAACGCGCTCCGCAAATTCTGCGGGCGACTCTGCTCCGAGGTCTCCTTCTCCATGGCGGCGAACCGACACAGTTTGAGATTCCTGCTCTTTCTCGCCGACCACTAGCATGAAGGGGACCTTACGCATTTCCGCATCGCGGATTTTGCGACCAACCTTTTCATTCCGGTCGTCAACGAGGGCGCGAATATCGGACATTTCGAGCAGACTCACAACCTGTTGCGCATACTCGTTGAAACGTTCCGATACGGGGAGAACCACCGCCTGCTCTGGGGTCAGCCATAGGGGGAAGTTTCCGCCGCAATGCTCGATGAGAACTGCTACAAAACGCTCCATGGATCCAAAGGGCGCTCGGTGAATCATAACCGGGCGGTGCATCTCGTTGTCGGCTCCCTTGTACTCGAGCTCAAAGCGCTCCGGAAGGTTGTAGTCCACCTGTATGGTTCCGAGTTGCCATTCACGGCCGATGGCATCGCGCACCATAAAGTCGAGTTTAGGGCCATAAAATGCGGCTTCG
This sequence comes from Flavobacteriales bacterium, assembly GCA_002737315.1. Classification (GTDB taxonomy): domain Bacteria; phylum Bacteroidota; class Bacteroidia; order Flavobacteriales; family Schleiferiaceae; genus TMED14. The sequence goes on along the minus strand of NSIH01000007.1, from coordinate 12,493 downwards.
CCGTACTCGATTACGTGCGGAAGCTCCTTGATTTTCGCAGCCTCCAAAATGGCTTTTTCGGCCTTTTCCCAGTTTTCGGCGCTGCCGATGTACTTGCTCGGGTTGTCGGGGTCACGCAGGCTTACCTGCGCCTTAAACGACGGAAAATCAAGGGTTTTAAAGATATAAAGCACCAAGTCAATGACCTTTAAAAACTCGTCAAGGAGCTGGTCTGGGGTGCAAAACAGGTGGGCGTCGTCTTGGGTGAATCCGCGCACCCTGGTCAGGCCGTGAAGCTCGCCACTTTGCTCGTAGCGGTACACCGTTCCAAACTCTGCAAAGCGAAGCGGTAGGTCGCGGTAGGAGCGAGGCTGAGACTTATAAATTTCGCAGTGGTGCGGGCAATTCATGGGCTTGAGTAGGTACTCCTCGCCTTCTTCGGGGGTGTGAATGGGCTGAAAGGAATCTTTGCCGTACTTCTCATAGTGGCCCGAAAGCACATAAAGCTCCTTGCTCCCAATGTGGGGCGTGATTACGGGCAGGTAGCCCGCCTTTTTTTGAGCAGCCTTCAAAAAGTTCTCCAGTCGCTCGCGCAGTGCGGCACCTTTGGGCAACCACAGGGGCAGTCCTTGGCCGACTTTTTGGCTAAAAGTGAAAAGCTCTAGCTCGCGCCCTAGTTTGCGGTGGTCGCGTTTTTTGGCCTCTTCGAGCAGGGCGAGGTGCTCCTCGAGCATGCTGGCCTTTGGGAAGGAAACCCCATAGACTCGAGTGAGCTGGGGATTCTTGTCGTTGGCACGCCAGTAGGCGCCAGCCACCTTCATGATCTTTATGGCCTTGATCAGGCCTGTGTTGGGAATATGCCCTCCACGGCATAGGTCGGTGAAGTCCGCGTGGTCGCAGAAGGTGATGCTGCCGTCTTCGAGGTTCTCTATGAGCTCGGTTTTAAACGGATTTTGGGTATAGGCAGTCAAGGCATCAGCCTTGGTCACCGACCGCTTGCGGAACTCGGATTTTTGGCGAGCGAATTCGAGCATTTGCTTATCAAGCTTCTCAAAATCCCCTTCGCCAAACGCCGCTCCGCGAAAGTCCACGTCGTAGTAAAATCCGTTTTCAATAGCGGGACCAATGGTGAGTAGTGCGTCGGGGTAAAAGTGCAGAAGGCTCTGCGCCAGCACGTGGGCTGAGGAGTGCCAAAATGCTGTTTTGCCTTCGGGCTGGTCCCAGGTGAAGAAGACGAGCGATCCGCTGCCGCTTAGGGCCTCATGGAGTTCTACGCTTTGCCCGTTCCACTTGGCAGTGAGGGCGTTTTGCGCGAGCCCGCGGCTTATGGATTCGGCAACCTGAAGGGCGGTTGAACCGTCGGGATAGGAGCGGACAGAGCCGTCGGGTAGGGTTATGGTAAGCATTGCTTCGCTACGACTGAAGTTAAGAGGCAAAGGTATAGTCGGTGCCTATCTTTACGGGCCATGACGCACACTGAAATTTTGGCCGAACTGAACCGCCGCCGCGAGGGCACTTTGATGCAGACCCTCGGGATCGAATACATTGCCATGACCGAGTCCTCACTTACCGTCCGCATGCCAGTAACTCCCGGGCACATGCAGCCCCTCGGACTGCTGCACGGCGGAGCCACAGTGGCCCTTGCCGAAACTGCTGGCAGTGCAGCATCGCAGATTTTTTTGGACGACCCGCAGAATTTTGTAGCCGTTGGACTCGAGATAGCGGCCAACCACGTGCGCAGTGCACGAGGCGGGTTTGTGCACGGAACAGCCACTTTTTTGCATCGCGGACGCAGTACGCACGTGCTTGAAATTCGGGTTGTGGACGATGCGGGCAAGCTTGTTTCGTTTGTAAAAATGACCAACGCGATTGTGCCGCGGGTGCACAAGCAGCACGAGTGAGCGGGCTTGCGTGGATTCGCGAGTCAGGCTCGGTGCCGAAGGCTTGGGAACTTCGACCCTCGGACAGTGGCAACTTTGGCATCGCCCAGTTTAGTGGACTTCTGCAACGGTTTGAGGCAATTCCTCGGGGCGAAGGCCCAGAGGGTCGTCGTTGGATCGCGGGGGCTATAGAGCGCAGTCCGCTGCCTGCGATTGCTCCTGAGGACTCCCACAGCGAAGAAGACTACCGGCATCTTATCGAGCAGGCGCGTCAGGCCTGCCTTGACGGTGTGGTGGAGAAGGTCGTTTTGTCTCGCACTAGGGCCTACCCGAGCAGTTCAGTGCAGCCCCTCGAGGCCTTTGAGCGGCTCTCGGAGGCCTACCCTAGGGCCACTGTTTTTTTGCTCCGTGCCCCGGGAGCAAGCATTTGGATGGGAGCAACCCCAGAGTGCCTGACCGAGGTTCAGGGCCAGGTTGTGCGAACCATGTCTCTGGCTGGTACCCGTCTGCTTGGCAGTAAAGGCGTTTGGGGCCTCAAGGAGCGCGAGGAACAGCACGTGGTCACTAAAGACATCGTTCAAATGCTTCAAGCGCTTGGGCTTCAGTCCCTTGAAATCGACGGTCCTACGTTACTGCAGGCGGGCCCTGTAGAGCATTTGTGCAGCCACATTACCGGGCTCCATTCGACCATTAGTGCTTGGGAAGTAGCTTTAGCCCTGCATCCGACTCCTGCGGTGGGCGGCCTTCCGCGGGCGCAGTCGCAGGCCTTCATTCGCCTTCATGAGGGCTACAACCGTCGTAATTATTCGGGCTATTTTGGCTGGTCAGGGGCAGAACGATCGGTTTTTTATGTCACCTTGCGCTGCGTAGAATGGGGCTCCGACGGACTTCTCGGATATGCCGGCGGGGGAATTACCGCCAAGTCTGATCCCGAAGGAGAGTGGGTAGAAACCGAGCAAAAACTTCGCACGCTCGAAAGCGTTTTAATGGGGTGAAAACGAAAACAACGTCTGCCCAGATAGCAGGAATGCTCCGCGATCGCTTTACCCGCTTGGATTGGGCAGGATGGGTTGCCTCGCCCGGCAGCCGTTGTGCGCCCTTAGTCCTAGCCTTTAGGGAGCTTGAGGCTCCAAACCAGGTACTGCTCGACGAGCGCAGTGCCGCGCATTGGGCCCTTGGAGCCGCCATTGCCACGGGCAAGCCTGCTTTTGCGGTATGCACCAGCGGTACGGCGGCCCTGAATTTTGCGCCAGCGGTTGCAGAAGCTTTCTACCAGCAGGTCGCGCTGCTCGTTGTTACGGCTGACCGGCCGGCTGCTTTAATCGACAACGGTCAGGGTCAGAGCATTCGCCAAGAGCGGATTTTTGACGACCACCTTGTTGGTAAAGGCCTGCTTAACCTGGAGCAGACCTTAGAATGGAATGCTGCGGTGGTGGATCAAGCCCTTGCCTCGCTGAGGTTTGGGCCGGTTCACTTGAACGTTCCGATGGCTGAGCCCTTGTATGATTTGATTCCTGCTGCGGAATCTGGGAGCGCGGAATCCGTTTTGCCTGCTGCGCATTCTTCGCTATGGCCAAGCCTCGAGTTACCCGCTTGGCTGGTTTCTGCCCGAAGGCCTCTATTAGTCCTCGGGCAATGGAGTCCTTTTTGGGGCGACTCCCTACCCTTGATTCGAGAACTGGCTCGCAAGGGATGGATGATTGCGGCAGAGCCGCTTAGCCAACTGCCTAGCGACGCAACCGAGCAGCTCGAAGACACTCTGGAGCTGGGCCTTCCTGACCTCGATGCGGTGGTAAGCATCGGAGGCGCTTGGGTGGCCAAAAATGCCAAGGCCAAGCTTAAAGGCTGCAGGCATTGGGTCATCGGCCCGCGCGACCCCCTGCCAGACCTATTTGGCTCGGTCCTGTCTCGCAGCTATGCCCATCCCTACGACGCACTCAAGCTTTTAGCCGCCGAAGCCCCAGACTTGGGTTCGTCTTGGGCGCCACGCCGCCGCCCTGCTCCGGCATCCGAGGGCTGGCAGGATATGGCGGTACATCGTGCCATCGCTCAAAAAATTAGCTCGGGCTGGGACCTGCATTGGGGTAACTCTACCCCCATACGCTATGCCAACTTTTTATGGGGTCAGGACCTCTTCGCCCCAGGCATTCGGCATTTTGGCAACCGCGGGGTCAGCGGCATCGACGGCATCACCTCTACTGCCTTGGGGGCTATGTGGGCCTCCCAGCGTCCCACCATCTTGGTCACCGGCGAATTGTCGTTTTTATACGACGGCGGGGCAGGCTTAGCCTTTGACGCACTCCCGGCCCTCAAGGTAGTCGTGGTCAACAACCAGGGTGGACAAATTTTTCAATGGATCGAGGGCCCGCGGGCAAGCGGACTCTTGGACCGCAATTTTGGCTTTCGCCACCGACGAAGCGTAAGTGCATCCGCGGAGAATCAAGGATTTAGCTACCGAAGTGCGGGCAATAGGGTCGAATTAGAGGCTGCTTGGCCTCTGTTTATGAGTGATTCCGGTCCGGCGGTATTGGAACTTTTCACCGACCCGGATGCTTCAGAAAAAGCCTGGAAGGGGCGTTTTGGAGCCTAATTTTGATCCCATTATGAAAAACATCGCATGGGCCCCCATCAAGGAGTATTCCGACATCAAATTTGAATTTTTTGAGGGCATAGCCAAGGTTACCATCAACCGTCCGCAGGTTTACAACGCCTTTAGGCCAGAGACCAATTCTCAGATGATTGAGGCCTTTGATATTTGCCGCGAGCGCAGCGACGTGCGGGTGGTGGTGCTCACGGGCGAAGGCGACAAGGCTTTTTGCAGCGGAGGAGACCAAAACGTCAAAGGGGTTGGAGGCTACGTCGGTGAAGACGGCGTTCCGCGCCTGAATGTACTCGACCTGCACAAGCGCATTCGCGAAATTCCCAAGCCGGTACTTGCCATGGTGAACGGCTACGCAATCGGTGGGGGCCATGTGCTGCACGTAGTTTGCGACCTTACGGTGGCTTCAGACAATGCTCGATTTGGCCAGACCGGTCCGCGGGTGGGTAGTTTTGATGCGGGTTTTGGCTCGAGCTACCTGGCGCGGCACGTGGGTCAAAAGAAGGCACGCGAAATTTGGTTCCTCTGCCAGCAGTACACCGCCCAAGAGGCCTTTGACATGGGTATGGTTAACAAAGTGGTTCCGTTCGAAGACCTCGAAAGCACGGTGGTCGACTGGTGCCGTCAGATGATGATGCACTCCCCAATGGCTCTGCGAATGATCAAGCGCGGGCTCAACGCAGAGCTCGACGGGCAGCGCGGACTCATGGAGTTTGCCGGAGATGCCACCTTGATGTACTACCTCATGGAGGAGGCGCAGGAAGGTAAAAAAGCTTTTTTGGAGAAGCGCGACCCCGACTTCGGGAAGTTTCCAATGTTCCCATGAGTCCATGGATTGGGGCCCTGAGACCCCGAACCCTTCCTCTTGCCTTGGCCACCATTGTGCTGGGCACCCTTTTGGCTGCGGATCGTGGATTTTTTGATGCGACGCTTCTGGTATTGACGGCATTGACCGCCACGGCCTACCAAATTTTGTCTAACCTGTCCAACGATTTGGGCGACGGACTTCGCGGTGCAGACGACCGTCGTGCAGAGGGCGCCGAGAAGCGAGCGGTAGCGAGCGGACTCATCACGGCCTCGAGCATGCGCATAGCAGTAGGTATCGCTACCCTAGTTGCGCTGCTGCTCACTGCGGCCACTTCTTGGATGGGAACGCGCGGACTTTCCCCGGCCTTCTTTATTCTTTTTGTGTTACTGGGAATTGCAGCGATTTTGAGTGCGCGCGGCTACACCCTGGGGCGCTTTGCCTACGGATACCGTGGTTTGGGCGACCTCTTTGTGCTGTTTTTCTTTGGTCCCGTTGGCGTGGCAGGCTCCTTTTTCTTGCAAACACAGTCTTGGGACTGGTTAATGCTTCTTCCGGGCCTTAGTGTCGGGCTTTTTGCGGCTGGAGTGCTCAACCTTAACAACATGCGCGACATCGAGACCGATCGAGCAGCGGGTAAAAATACCCTTGCAGGCAAAATGGGTTTGTCCATGGCCAGGCTTTACCAGCTGCTCCTGCTCTTTCAGGGATGGCTGGCTGCGACTCTTTTTGTTTTGGTGCAGGCGCCCGTCACCTGCAGCCGGAGCTTTTTGTTTGCGGCGACTCTGCCCTTGATGGCCGAAACCGCATGGAAGGGTTGGAAGGCCCGTTCTCCGGCAGAATTTGACAAGCTCTTGAAGCCTCTGGCCCTTCAAACGGTTCTTTTTGCGCTGCTCATGGGCATTGGCCTGCTCATTGATTCCAATGAATGCAGCAAACCCCTGTTTTAATTGCTTGACACGGTGAAGGCGAGCTACTGGTTTCATTCCTATACATTTAAAACGCCGGCTGGTACTTCGCGCGGAACCCTTGAGGTCAAGCCCGCCTACTTCATCGAGCTGGAATTCCAAGGCCTTAGGGGGCGCGGAGAGTGTGGACTCTTGCCCGGTCTGTCTTTCGACGACGGTCCAGACTACGAGCAACGCCTTACTGCCTTTTGCGCGGACCTCTCCGATTTAAGCGAGGCCACATGGTTCGCTTGGGCGGCGCAGGGCCGAATTGATCCCGACTGGGCCTGGCGATGGCGTGCTCAACCTTCTATGGTTTTTGCCTTAGAACAGGCCCTGCTCTCCTGGGCGGACTCGGCTGCGGGCGGGCCCGGTACCCGTCTCTATCAAACCGCCTTTACCCGGAGCGAAGTTGGGATTCCAATCAATGGTCTGCTCTGGATGGGTTCGTCCTGCTACCTTCACGACCAGTCTGAGGCTCGACTCAGCGAAGGCTTTCGCTGCCTTAAAATGAAGGTGGGTACCCTTGACTTTGAGGCTGAGCTAGACCTGCTTCGCCACAACCGATCCCTAGACCCTTCGCTCGAGCTGCGAGTTGATGCCAACGGAGCTTGGAACGGGCCTCAAGCTTTGGAACGAATGGCCTCTCTTCAGGCCTTTGGGCTTCACAGCATTGAGCAGCCCTGTTCGCCCCAGGACCGGGCTGGTTTGCGCGCTGCGGCATCGAGCGGACTTCTGCCAATTGCCCTGGACGAAAGCCTCATTGGCCTCCAGGAGCCTAGCGATCGCGACAGCCTTCTCGACGAGGTTTGTCCTCAGTACATTGTGCTTAAGCCCAGTCTTTTGGGCGGTATTGCTTCAAGCGAAGATTGGATTCAAAGAGCGGCCAAACGCGGCATAAAATGGTGGATTACCTCTGCCCTTGAGGGCAGTCTGGGCCTGAGTGCCGTTGCACAGTGGGCCTCGAGTCTGCCGAATTTAGAGGGCTACCAGGGCTTTGGAACAGGGTCCCTCTACCGCAACAACCTGCCCGCCCTAACTCAGGTGCGTCGCGGTGAACTTTGGTTCCTATGAGTTCCCATCAAGAGAGGGATTCCGCCCCAACTGGAGCCACTATTAGTTTCGATGCAGGATGCAGCGCAGCACGACGAGCCGAAGTAGAAGCGGTCTGCGTCTGGTGGGCATCGGGCGCGAGCACCTATACCCTGCCTACGAGCGGAAGCACGGGCATTCCCAAGCTTTTGGTTTTTGACCGAAGGCACATTGAGGCGAGTGCGGCCGATACCATTGCTCACTTTGGGCTTCAATCGGGCCAGAGCAGCCCCCTGCTGCTGTCGGCAGAATCCACGGGCGGATTCATGATGCTTATTCGGGCACTCCTGTCTGGCCTAAAGCTCGAGGTGTTTGAAGTCTCGCGGCGTCCGGCGACGCGCCCCGGGCAGTGCTACGATTTTGTGGCCCTTGTGCCTGAGCAGGCTGCGGCTTTGTCGGCAGATCCGCATTTTAAGCCCGAGGACTACCGCTGCACCCTTTTGGGCGGAGCTCCATTGCGCCCTGATCTTGAGGATGCCTTGGCGGCATGGCCCCACCCAACCTACCAGGGCTATGGCATGACCGAAACCCTGAGCCACGTTGCATTGCGTCGGGTCGGAAGAGGCAGCACCTACAAAGCCCTTCCGGGGGTCTTTTTTGACCAGATTGGCGAGGCCCTTTTGGTGGATGCTCCCTCGAGAGGGGTTCATAACTTGCTAACCACCGACGCGGCGACCCTGTATTCTTCGAGCGAATTTCAATGGCTCGGTCGCCTCGACGGAGCAATAATTAGCGCAGGCAAAAAGATATTTCCCGAGGTTATTGAGGCCCTCGGCGGCAGTCGGGGCCTGGCGGTTGGTGTTCCCAACGCCCTTTGGGGTCAAATGCTTGTCTGGGTGGAGCCTACGGGAGGTGACATCACCATGCTAGCGCAAAAATGGAAGAGCCTGCCTTCCTGGCAGCAGCCCAAGCACATTGTGCAGCGCGAAATACCCTACCTAAGCAGCGGCAAGCCAGACCGTCAAGCCCTGGCTCAATGGGCGGCTCAGGAGTTGGCCTTGCGGTAGTCCTCTAAAAACTTCTCGAGACCGCTGTCGGTAAGCGGATGCTTAAGCAGGGCCGTGATAACGCTCAGAGGACCGGTCATTACGTCAGCTCCGATGGTGGCACATTCAATGATATGCATGGAGTGGCGTACGCTTGCTGCTAGGATTTGGGTTTCAAAACCGTAGTTGTCATAAATGGTGCGAATCGTTTCGATCAAACTAAGTCCGTCGGTAGAAATATCGTCAAGGCGACCGATGAAGGGCGATACATAGGTCGCACCGGCCTTAGCGGCTAGTAGGGCTTGGCCTGCGCTAAAAACCAGGGTGCAGTTGGTCTTGATTCCGCGGTCACTGAAGTAGCGAATTGCCTTGACCCCGTCCTTAATCATGGGAACCTTCACTACAATTTTAGGGTCGATTTCGGCCAAAAGTTCCCCCTCGCGCACCATTCCTGCAAAGTCGGTTGAAATTACCTCCGCGCTCACGTCCCCGTCAACGATGCCGCAAATGGCCTTGTAGTGCTTGAGAATGTTGTCGGTTCCTGAGATGCCTTCTTTGGCCATCAGGGATGGATTCGTCGTAACGCCATCAAGGATTCCCATGTCGTGGGCTTCTCTGATTTCGGCGAGGTTTGCAGTGTCGATGAAAAATTTCATGGCAATAAATCAAATAAAGAGTTTAGTCGGCCCAAAGGTCGGGTTATTTTTGTGCAATGCAAGGCCAAACCCCCTCTGATTTTTCAACGGAACTACTGCGCGACTACCGATTCGGAATCCTGAGCCGAGAATGCTCGCTTTTGGGCCGTAAGGAGGTTTTGACGGGCAAGGCCAAATTTGGCATTTTTGGCGACGGCAAGGAGCTCGCTCAGCTAGCTTGGGCCAGGGTTTTTCGCAACGGAGACTTTAGAAGCGGCTACTACCGCGACCAGACGTTTATGATGGCCATCGGGGCCCTCAGCCCGAGGCAGTTTTTTGCCTCCCTTTACGCAGACACCGACATTGAGCGCGAGCCCAGCAGTGCAGGCCGTCAAATGAACGGACACTTTGCCAGTCCAACCCTCAATTCAGACGGGTCATGGATGTCTTTAGTGGACCGCAAAAACGTTTCTGCAGACATTTCTCCCACAGGAAGCCAGATGCCCCGCTTGCTCGGACTCGCCCAAGCCTCCAAGGTCTATCGCTCCCTTAGAGTCAGCAACGCATTCAGCCACAATGGCGGCGAAGTAGCCTGGGGAACCATCGGCAACGCATCCACGTCAGAGGGTTTATTTTGGGAAACTATCAACGCCGCTGGGGTCATGCAGGTTCCGATGGTGGCCCTTGTCTGGGACGATGAGTACGGAATTTCGGTGCACGCAGCGCACCAAACGACCAAGCAGAGTATTTCTAAGGCACTGGCAGGCTTTCAGCGTCAAGCCGCTAAAAAAGGACAGCCCGAAGAAAAGGGCTACGAAATAATTGTTGCCCGAGGATGGAACTACGCGGAGTTGGTTTCTGCCTTTGAGCAAGCTGAGAAGTTTGCCCGAGAAGAGCATGTTCCCGTATTGCTTCATGTTATAGAAATGACTCAGCCTCAAGGTCATAGTACCTCGGGATCGCACGAACGCTATAAGTCTAAAGAGCGCCTCCAGTGGGAGCTTGACTACGACTGCCTCAGCCAGTTTCGTAGCTTTTTGCTCGGCAATAAAATTGCCAATCCTACCGCCCTTGAGGCCATCGAAGAGCAGGCCCGTGCCGAGGCTCGCGATGCCATGAAGGCCGCCTATGACGACTTTTTGCAGCCCCTTCGCCGCACTCGAGATCAGGCGGTCGCTTGGCTTGAAGAACTTCAGTGCGAGGACCTCGCTTCGGCTCTACGCGCCGACAAGGCTCCGCTTCGTCGGGATTCCGTGGCGGCGGTTCGCAAGGCCATTCAGCGCACTCTTGCAGGGTCAGGTAAAGCTTCGGGAGCTCCCCTTTGGGTTGAAACCCAGCTCAAGCAGGGCGCCATGGACTATTCAAGCATGCTTCACAGCGGCACTGCGCTAGCGGTTAAAGAGGTTCCCGCAGAATTTACTGCAAAGGCCCCCTTGGTCGACGGTCGGGTGGTTCTGCGTGACAATTTTAAGGCCCTCTTCACCCGATACCCAGAGGCCATGATTTTTGGCGAAGACGTCGGGCACATTGGCGACGTCAACCAAGGCCTTGAAGGCATGCAGGCGGAATTTGGCAGCGTTCGCGTCTCTGATACGGGAATTCGCGAGGCGACTATTGCTGGTCAGGGCATTGGTCTGGCCATGCGCGGACTTCGCCCGATTGCCGAGATTCAGTACCTGGACTACCTGCTTTATGCCCTGCAAATTCTTTCTGACGACTGCGCCACCCTGCGCTGGCGGACCGCAGGAGGCCAGAAGGCTCCGCTTGTAATCCGCACTCGCGGCCACCGCCTCGAGGGAGTGTGGCACAGCGGGTCGCCCATGCAGTTGCTGCTCGGCTCCTTGCGCGGCATGTACCTCTGCACCCCGCGCAACATGGTCCAGGCTGCAGGAATGTACAATACCCTGCTGCAGGCCGACGAACCGGCCGTGGTCATCGAGTGCCTCAATGGCTACCGCCTCAAAGAGTCCTTGCCCATCAACTTAGGCAGCTTCACGGTGCCCTTGGGTCGTCCTGAGGTACTGCGGTCTGGTACCGACGCTACGGTTGTTTCCTACGGCTCCACGCTGCGGGTAATCATGGAGGCTGCGGCCGAACTCGAAACCCTGGGCTTGTCTATTGAAGTTATTGATGTTCAGACACTCCTTCCCTTTGACCTGGCGGGCGCCTGCCTCACCTCAATCAAACGAACCAACCGCCTGCTCGTGGTCGATGAAGACGTTCCGGGCGGAGCCTCCGCCTACATTATGCAGCAAATACTTGAGGTTCAGGGCGGATTCAGCCATCTGGATGCCTCTCCCCGAACCCTAACCGCTAAGGCACACCGGCCTGCCTACGGTTCGGACGGAGACTATTTCTCTAAACCCAGTGCCGAAGACATCGTAGAGTCCGTTATCGCTCTGGCGGCGGAGTAGTTTTCTGCAATAAAAAGGTTAGAAAAAGGGCAAGGACACTTATCGCACCGCTACAACCAACTACCCTTGCTGCATTTCTGCCCTGGGGGATTTGTCGGGAGCTGGTCGCAAGGCCTTGCCCCGGTGTAAAGATACACAGGGTTTGCACGACCTTTGTTCCCTATGCGTTTAAAACGAATTTTTACCAGCTTTGTCCTTGCGGCTTCCATTACGGGTCTTCAGGCCCAAGACTTTAACCAGGCTGTCGTGCAGCGAGGCCCCATCAACGAGCTTCAGTACGACTCCGTAGCCGTTTGGATCAAGAACTCCGGAATTCGCAGCCTCAACCTCACGGGTATGTGGAGCTGTGCGCAGTGGGGCGATAGCCTGCTCAGCCTGCGGGCCGAGCAAACGACCTTGGCGGTCTATGATTCCGCCCGTATTTGGTTGAGGTTTAAGCCCGAGCACAATGTTTACTACCGCTTCCCTGTTGTGGTGGCCACCGACGGTCCCGACGGATTTGTGGCCCTGCAGTTTGAGGCCCAGGGTCGATGGAGCCACGCTTACTACACGACAACCGAGAACTTGAGCTGGGCGCCATTGAAGGCCGCCCTGACCGCTCGCCTCAACCAAAACACAACCAACCTAGGCTACACCGCCGCGAGAGACCAGATGTATGCCAACCTCGATAATGTTGCGGGTCAGGTAACCTGCATCTACACGGGCCGTGTTGCTTCATTCAATACCCGGGCGGGCGCTACGGCCAACAACTTTAACTGCGAGCACACCTTCCCCCAGAGCATGTTTGGTTCGGCCCAGCCCATGCAGTCTGACATTCATCATTTGTTTTCTTGCGACGAGGCGGCTAATACCCAGCGCAGCAATTATCCGTTTGGTATGATTACCGGTACGCCCGGTTGGTCCGTGGGCGGAAGCAAACGTCTCAACGGTGTCTTTGAACCCCGAGATGCTCACAAGGGCGATGCGGCGAGGGCCATGATGTACTTCGTGACCCGATACGGAGACTACAACAATTTTTATGCGCAGCAGTCTGCGGTCTTAGAAGGTTGGCACCAGCAGTTCCCTCCCGACAGCAACGATCGCTCGCGAAATCAGGGAATTGCCGCGCTGCAAAACACCCGCAATCCCTACGTGGACTACCCCCAAATTATGGAAC
>NSIH01000006.1 GCA_002737315.1 Flavobacteriales bacterium | reverse complement strand
GGCAAAGTTCCGCACAAAATGCATGCAATGCCAAGCGCACCGAGAAAAGTCCGTTGGGATTGAACCAACGACGACGAATGTTCCTTAACCGCTAAGTGGTATCTTTAAGCTGCGTGCGCAAGCTTTTTCTATACACTTTTGCTCTGATGTGGCTCGGCCGATTGGCAGACCCTTTGGTGCACAGCCTGGCCCACGACCACCATGTACACTGCCACGAGCAAGGAGTTCACCTCCACGAGGCTGAGGATCGCTGCCAATGGTCTGATCCTGCGACCCTTCAGTCATACCTCCCAGAGTTCGGCAGCACACTAGGTCTAGCCTTTCAACCCAGTACTCGGTTCATAAGCCACCTCGCAAGCGATGGCTATAGCTTTGAATGTGCGCAAACCCCGGTTCGGGGACCCCCAGTAGCTTAATTACCAGCGCCTTGGGCGCAGTTCTTTTGGTTTTTAACGCTAACTGTATTTACTATGTATCGATTTATTTTTGGGCTTTGCGCAGCCCTGCCCCTCATGCTTTGGGGCCAGCGCGACACTTCTATGGTCATTGAATTGGGCGAGGCTTCGGTCGAAGTTCAACGCGACAATCCTGCCGCACTATCCACTCAAGTATGGGCCATTCCCGTGCGGACTCTTGCCGATCAGGGCCCCTCGGCCATGCTTCAACTGAGCCGACAGGCGCCGGCCCTACAGCTCGCGAGCGTCGGCGGGCACACCGTCAAACCCATCTTGCGCGGCCTCGGAGGCTACCGCGTGGTGACCGCCTACCAAGGATGGCGCTACGACAACATGCAGGGTGGAGCCGACCACGGCCTTGACTTTCCCCTGCTGGGAGTGGACCATGTCGAGGTCATGCTTGGCCCAAACTCCCTTGCGCTCGGAACTGACGCAATGGCTGGTGTACTCTACTTTTCTGACGTTCGCCCCCGCACTTCGGGCCGCGAACAGGCCTTGGTGCTGAACGGCGGAACCAACGGCATGCCCCTAAGCGGGCAGTTCAGCCTGCACCGCAGTGGCCCTGGTTTATACTATGTCGGAGCCTACGGCGGATTCAACCCAGAGTACCTCGACGGCAATGGCGATACGGTGCACGGAACCCAATCTCAGACCCTTGCAATTCGCGCCCTTGGCTCGTGGCAAAAGGGCCAAACCCAGCACCGCATCAAACTGACTGGGGTACGGCGTCGGTTCGGACTCCCGGAGCAGGAACCCTTGCCCGGGGAGGAGCCCGAGGAGCACGGCGATCAGTTCGTCCAAGCAGGTCATCTTGCCTGGGAAGCAGAGCGCAACCTTGGACCGTGGACGCTCCGCGCCGTGACGGGCCTTCAGTCCTCGTTGCGGGCAGAGTTCGAAGAGGCCGCGGGGGATGATCCCGAACCCGGCGATGAGCATGAAGCACACATTGCATTCAACCTGCACACGGCCTCTCAGACGACTACCTTGGATCGCCGCATCGGCGCTGGACAACTAACCTTGGGGGCTCATCAACAACTTCGCGTGCTGCGGAACGATATCCACGCTGAAGAGGAGATTTACCCCAATGCAGAACAATTTCAGTCGGCCCTTTTTGCGCATTATGCCTACGAAAAAGGCCGCCACACTCGGTCTGCCGGGCTTCGAGCGGAGGTTGGAGCCTTTGCGGGCTACGCCGCCATGCTCCGCTACGCCTATGCCATAAGCCGCCCACTAAGTCTTCAGGCGCGGATTTCTCGAGGTACTCGCGGCCCCCAACTTGAGGAGCGCTTTGCCTTTGGATCACACATCGGTGCAGGCCGCTTTGAAGTGGGTGACCCCAATTTGCGCACCGAACAACTTTGGAATGCAGACCTTGGGATCAATTTTGAGATCGAGCGTTTTGACGCCCAGTTCACCGCGTTTTACCAGGCCTATCAAGACTTCATCTACGTTACCCCCAACGACAGCAGCGGATCCTGGCGCTTCTACCACGTGCAGGGCGATGCCCGAGTCTATGGAGCCGAAGCCCGAGCCCATTGGCACCCAATCGAGCGGTTCCACGTCCATGCTCAGGCGGCCCTAAGCATTGGTGAAGACGCCATGGGCAATGCGTTGCCCTTCATGGCTCCAGGCCGATGGGGTGCACACTTTGCCTACGATTTGCTGCCCAAGCAGCGCTTGCATGCCGAGATCCACTACGACCGCTATCTTCCCCAAAATAGGCTGTCGCCCACCGAAATTCTCTTTTTGGATGGAGCCACCCCGGCATACGGCCTTTGGTCGGCAAGCCTAACGGGTCGCATCCGCGAAGGGGCTTCATGGAACGTAGAAGTTTTGAACGCAACCAACACCGCTTTTGCCCACCACCTCTCGCTGGCTCGTGCCGTCGGAGTGTTCGAAGCAGGCCGCCAGATCAGGGCAAGCTTGAGGTTTGCGTGGTAAAAAAACATAGTGTATCTTTGCCGAGCTTTATAAATCCAAACTACCGAGGGGACCTAAAAGTCCCCTCGCTTGTTTTTAATAGGGTCCGTACTGATGAATCAAAGTGAACTTCAAAAGCTTGTAGACTCCACCCTTGAGGGCATGGAGGGCTTTGCTGTTGAAGTTAGTTTAAGCGCGTCAAACGACATCAAGGTTCTTGCTGACTTGTTTGAAGGACACATAACCATAGCTCAGACTAAAACCATTAGCCGTGCCATCGCCTCTGCCTTGGGCGAACAGAGCGAAGACTACGCCATTGAAGTTTCTTCTCCCGGAATGTTTAGCCCTTTTAAAGTGGAGGCACAGTTTCGCAAAAACGTTGGTCGCGAGGTAGTTATAAAGCTTAAGGACGGCCTCAAAGCCAATGGCAAAATGACGGCATGCGACAGCCAAGTACTTACCCTGGAACGGACCGAGCGAGTTGCCAAGCTCGTCGGAAAAGGCAAAGTGGACCAAATCGTTCAAACCAAAATCCCGCTGGAGGAATTATCCAGCATTACCCTTGACTTCAAATTTTAAGTTTCTCATCTTAAAACGACCATGGAAAATTTAGCCATCATCGAATCATTCGGCGAGTTCAAAGACGAAAAGAGCATTGACCGCGTAACCCTCATGACCTTCATCGAGGAGGCCTTTCGCGTTCAAATTCGCAAAAAATACCTAACCGACGACAACTTTGACGTCATCGTTAACCCCGACAAGGGCGACCTTGAGATTTGGCGCAACCGCACCATCGTGGCCGACGGAGCGGTAGAAGACGAGAACCTTGAGATCGCGCTGGCCGATGCCATTAAGATCGAACCTGACTTTGAAGTCGGTGAAGAGGTTTCTGAAGAAATCAAAATCATAGATCTGGGCCGTCGCTTCATTTTGGCCTTTCGCCAAACCCTGGTGCAGAAGGTTCAGGAGCATGATTCGGGCGAGCTGTTCAAGCGCTACAAGACCATGGAAGGCGAGATTATCAGCGGCGAAGTGCACCACGTACGCCACCGCGAGATGATTATTTATGACGACCAGCAAAACGAACTCATTCTTCGTCGCGAAGACATGATACCCGAGAAGGATTTTTACCGCAAAGGCGATACCGTTCGTGCGATAGTAAAGCTTGTGGAAGTGCGCGGAGTCAAGCCGTTTATTTTGCTTAGCCGCACCTCGGAGGCCTTTTTGGCCAAGCTTTTTGAGGCCGAAATTCCTGAGGTTTTTGACGGAATCATTACCGTAAAAAATGTCGTTCGGATTCCGGGCGAGAAGGCCAAGGTGGCCGTGGAATCCTACGACGACCGCATCGACCCAGTGGGCGCCTGCGTGGGCATGAAGGGATCGCGCATTCACAGCATTGTGCGGGAACTGCGCGGCGAGAACATCGACGTGATAAACTATACCAGCAATTTGCAGCTCATGATTCAGCGTGCACTTTCTCCGGCAAAAATTACCAATATGGTACTTGACGAGGAGCGTCGCCACGCTAACGTCTATCTGCCTGCGGACCAGGTTTCTTTGGCCATTGGACGGGGCGGAACCAACATTCGATTGGCCAGCAAACTCAACGACTACGAGATTGATGTCTTCCGCGAAGACGTGGCTCAAGAAGAAGACGTGGAACTATTGGAATTCCGCGACGAAATCGAGCCATGGGTCATCGACCAGCTTCGCAACGGAGGCTACGACACGGCCAAGTCGGTACTGCGTGCGGATGTTGAAGACATTGCTCGTCGTGCTGACCTTGAATTGGAAACGGTTCAAGAAGTCCGCGATATTCTCAAAAAAGAATTCGAGACCGAATAAGGCCTGTATCGCATCGTTCAAACCCAGATTTCTAAATTAGCCTCGACCTTTTCATAGCCTATGAGCACCATCCGCATCAGTAAAGTACTTAGTGAGCTAAATATTGGCTTGGACACCGCCATTGATTTTTTGGCGAGCCAAAAGCAAGAGGTGGAGCACAACCGCAACGCCAAGATCGATCAGTCTCAGTACCAGATGCTGACGCAGCAATTTGCCACCGATAAGTCTTCAAAAGACAAGGCAGAAACACTGATTCAGCAAAAGCGAGAAGAGAAAGAGGCTATTCAGGCAGAACGAGAACTGAACAAGCCCGAGGTTATTCGGGCCACTGCAACCATTAGCGGACTCAAATTTGCCGGCAAGATTGATCTGGCGCCCAACATGCGTGGAGATCAAGTGCCTGCTCCCGCCAAGGCGGCAGCACTCAAGGCCGTGCCTGCGCCCTCAGAGGTTATGGCTGCAGCGGTTGTAGTAGCTGAGGTCAGTGCCCCCGTCAAAGAGTCACCCAAGACAACCAAGCCAAAAAAGGCAGAAGAAGTCAGCAAGAGTTTATCAGAAAGTCCCAGTGAGTCCGCTTCACCTGTTGCCCCTTCTTCGGCTGCCGAATCCGTGTCAATCGCGCCTGATTCCGCAGCTCCTGAAGGCACCGATGCTGCCAAGTCCGATGAATTAGCGCACCACGAAACGCAGTACCAAAAGCTGGACGGTCCAAAAATCACCGGACAGGTTATTGATTTGGCGCAGTTTGCCAAAAAGCCTTCGCTGGGCCAGCGAAAGCGAATCAAAACAGAGGGTCTTCAAAAGCCTGCTTCAGGCGGAGGGCGCACCACAACCGGCGCAGCGAGTGTCGGCGGTCCAGGACAGGGCGGATTTGGTCAGCGCGGTCCAGGCGGGCCAGGCGGTCAGCGCGGTCCAGGCGGCCCTGGCGGTCAGCGTGGTCCAGGCCAGCGCGGTCCAGGCCAGCGCGGTCCGGGTGCCCCACAGGCAGGCGGGCCACAGCGTCCAGTTAGCCAAGAAGACATTCAGCGAAAAATCAAAGAAACGCTCGAGAAGCTCGGCGGAGGCCGCAAGTCCAAAGGATCCAAGATTCGCCGCGACAAGCGTGCAGAACGAGCAGAAGCCCGTGATTTGGCAGAAATCGAGCGTCAAGAGGGAGAAAAAGTTCTAAAACTCACCGAGTACGTAACGCTCCTTGAGGTATCAAACATGATGAAGGTTGCCCCAACAGAGGTAATATCTACCTGCATGTCCTTGGGTATAATGGCCTCGCTCAACCAACGACTCGACAAGGAGATTTTGACCATCGTCGCCGACGAATTTGGGTTTGACGTAATTTTTGTCGACGAAGAGATGGAGGACGAGCTCGCAATCGAGCAAGAAGAAGAAATCAACCTCGTTTCGCGGTCGCCCATCGTAACGGTTATGGGCCACGTAGACCACGGTAAGACGTCGCTTCTGGACTACATCCGAAAGGCTAACGTCATTGCTGGAGAGGCGGGTGGAATCACCCAGCACATCGGTGCCTACAGCGTGAAACTCAACGACAATCAAAATATTACCTTCTTAGATACCCCCGGTCACGAAGCCTTTACGGCCATGCGAGCCCGTGGTGCCCAGGTTACCGACATCGCCATTATTGTGGTTTCTGCCGACGATTCAGTGATGCCCCAGACTAAGGAGGCCATTAGCCACGCTCAGGCGGCCAACGTACCCATCGTTTTTGCCATCAACAAGATCGATCGCCCCGACGCCAACCCCGAGCGCATCAAGGAACAGCTTGCCGGCTTGAACCTGCTCGTGGAAGATTGGGGCGGTAAAATCCAGTCTCAAGACATCTCGGCCAAGCAGGGACTCAACGTAGACAAGCTTCTTGAAAAGGTGCTGCTCGAGGCGGAGATCCTTGACCTCAAAGCCAACCCCAACCGATTGGCCAAGGGTACGGTAATCGAGGCAACCCTTGATAAGGGCCGCGGATACGTGACCACCATCCTCGTGCAGGCTGGTTCGCTTCGCGTAGGCGACTTCATTCTGGTTGGCCAGCATAGCGGGAAGGTTCGCGCAATGATGGACGAGCGCGGTCAAAAAATTGATCTTGCTGGACCGTCAGTGCCGGTTTCCATCCTCGGACTCGACGGAGCCCCCACGGCCGGAGACACCTTTACCGTCTTTGAAGACGAGCGCGAGGCAAAGCAAATTGCTACCCGCCGCCAGCAGCTCGCCCGCGAACAAAGCGTGCGTTCTCAGAAGAACCTCACCCTCGAAGAAATCGGTCGACGCCTTGCAGTAGGAGACTTTAAGGAGCTCAACATCGTCCTAAAGGGCGACGTGGATGGTTCCATCGAAGCCCTTGCAGACTCGCTACAGCGCTTGAGTACCGAAGAAATTCAGGTCAATATCATCCACAAAGCCGTGGGTGGAATCACCGATTCCGACGTGCTTTTGGCCTCTGCATCGGGTGCGATTATCGTAGGATTCCAGGTGCGTCCTGCCGCTACTGCGCGCAAACTTGCCGAGAAGGAAGACACCGAAATCCGCCTTTACAGCATCATCTACGACGCCATCAACGACATCCGAGACGCCATGTCTGGACTTCTGTCGCCCGACGTCAAAGAAGAGATCACCTGCACCATTGAGGTTCGCGAGACCTTCAAAATCAGTAAGGTGGGTACCATCGCTGGCTGTATGGTCATGGACGGAATCATCACTCGAAGCACCCGCGTACGCGTGGTCCGCGACGGAGTGGTTCAGTACACCGGAGAGCTTGGTTCGCTCAAGCGCTTTAAAGACGACGTACGCGAAGTCAAGAAAGGCCTCGATTGCGGACTAAACATCAACAACTACAACGATATTAAGGTCGGCGACATCGTCGAAGGCTTTAAGGAAGTTGAAGTACAGCGCGAGCTGTAGGACCGCTCTCGGTTCGAGGCTACCAGCTCACCAGCCAGGCCACAACCTTCTTAGCCCAGTCCTTGTAGGGAGGGGCGAGCAGCATGGTCGGCGCAAACCTTCCGCGGCGGTACACTCCACGGGCATTGCTGAATTCGCGAAATCCCCAAATTCCATGAGACTTGCCGATGCCGGAGTTATTGACTCCGCCAAAGGGAAGGTCGGGGTGCATGTAGTGCAAGAAAAACTCGTTGACCACGGTTCCGCCTGCGCGTGTTTCGCGCAAAATGCGGTCGGTCCACGATTTAGCATGGCTCATAACGGTCAAAACCAAGGGCTTTGGGCCGGCATTTACCCGGGCCAAGGCGTCTTCAATGCTCGCATAGGCAAATACGGGTAGGATCGGTCCAAAAATCTCGCTGCAGCTTACCTGAATGTGTTCCGGGGCGTCCCAAATTAAGGTGGGAGGAAAGTAAAGCCGGTCGCGATCGGGCGCGTCGGGCTGCCAAACTTGGGCCCCCGATTCCACGGCCTCATCGAGCCATTCCTTGAGGCGATCCCAGTGCCGGGCGCCAATGATGCGAACCCAATCGGGATTCGTCGAGGGCTGCGAGCCGTAGTGACGTTCTACGCCTGCCTTGAAGCCCTTCAAGAAGTCGTCGCGAAGTGCGGTTGGTACCAGCACGTAGTCGGGGGCAATGCAGACCTGACCCGCATTGAGGCCTTTGGCCCAGGCCACCCGTGCACCGGCAGCCTCTGCTCCGTAGCTCTCGTGAACGAACACGGGAGACTTACCGCCCAACTCTAGGGTAACCGAGGCTAGGTACCGCGAGGCAGCCGCCATTACCTTGCTGCCGACGACCGGTGACCCGGTAAAGAAGATGTGGTTCCAGGGTTGCTCTAACAGTGCAATGGCGACGTTGGCATCTCCCTGCACTACGCAGACTTCGTCTGGCGGAAAAACTGCCGCCACTAAGGAGGCAATAAAGGCGGCTGAGGCTGGCGCCAGTTCGCTTGGTTTAAGGCAAACCGTGTTTCCTGCGGCAATAGCATAGACCAGGGGCACCAGACACAAATTCACCGGGAAGTTCCAGGGAGAAACAATGAGTGCGACGCCTTTGGGCTCTTGGTGCACCTCTGCCCGGCCCGGAATCAGCGTGAGCGGCAGCGGCAAACGGTCCGTCTGGGTCCAGGTTCGCAGGTTGGACAGTACATGGTCAATGCTCACCTTAACAGGCAATAGCTCGTTGAGGTCGCAGTCCACCTCGGGGCGGTTGAGGTCGGCCCGCAGCGCAGCGTGGAGTTCTGGGCGACGCTTTATCAGCTCGGCTCGCAGGGCTTTTAATCGATCACGACGGTGGCTCAGCGGCAGCAGGGCAATGCGCGGAGCGGCTCCCTGAAGGGCCTGAAACTCCGCCTCAAAAGTTGGGTTGGTCATAATGCTCAGGGAACTTAATGGCTGCCTGCGTCGGCAATAATTCCGTCGCGCAGGCGAATCACCCTCTTGGCATGCCGGGCAACTTCTTCTTCGTGGGTAACTACTACCAGCGTGTTTCCGGCCGCGTGGATCTCGTCAAACAGCTTCAAAATTTCGTCAGAAGTTGTGGAGTCCAGGTTTCCGGTGGGCTCGTCGGCCAGAATGAGCGAGGGCTTGTTTACCAAGGCCCTGGCGATTGCCACGCGTTGGCGTTGTCCGCCCGAGAGTTGGTTGGGTTGATGGTGCATCCGGTCGCCTAAGCCCACAGAGCGCAGCACCTCGGCCGCCCGTTCTAGCCGTTCTTCTTTGCCGATGCCCGCATAAACCAGGGGCAGAGCGACGTTATCGAGTGCGGTCTGGCGCGGAATCAGATTAAACGTTTGAAAGACAAATCCTATTTCTTGGTTTCGTACCTCGGCGAGCTCTTGCTCGGCCATGCGGCTCACGTCACGGTCTGCCAGCACATAGGTGCCTGAGGTGGGCGTATCGAGGCAGCCGAGCAAATTCATAAGCGTAGACTTGCCCGACCCCGAAGGCCCCATGAGCGCCACATATTCGCCGCGTTTTATGTCGAGGTCGATGCCCTTGAGTACGTGGACCGTCTGTCCTCCCAACTTAAAATCGCGCGTAATATCGCGGAGGTGTATTACCGACTCATTCATCACTGCCAATCAAAGCAAGGTTGATGCCAAGGTAGAACATGCGGCCAAAAATGGGCCCCCAGACGCGGGTTGCATCAAATGACGCTTGAAAAGCATATTCGTCGGCCCCAATAAAGCGGTGGTTGTCAAGGTGGTCTACCACGCCGAGCACCGGCATCATTTGGCGCACGTTGAATGCATTTTCTACTCCCAAATAGGCGTCTCCCCACTTGGTTACCCTGCGAATTTGCCCGTGGAGCATGGCAAAAGCAGGACTAGTTTCGCGCAGAACTCCGCCGGGTCCCGGGGGCAAGGGCATGCCCGCGTAGTGCTGCCAGGTCGCGTTGGTAAACCACTTTTTGCGAAACTGGTACTCTGCGTGCAGCATAATTCGTCGGGGAGCCACATAGGGAACGTGGTCCCAAATTCCGAGGTAGCGTCCGCGCACGTCCTGAAGGCGGTAGGCGACTCGCCCCTTCCAATTCTTAGAAAATTGGTGCTCCCATTGCAGGCTTGCACTCCGGGACTGCATGGCACTAGAATACAGCATAACCTCATTGCCCGATTGGTAGAAGTCGAGCAGCAGGGCCTTGCTGAGGTTGCTTGCCTGCACGTCGACCACGACACTGCCCGGGTAGTAGTTCGCGGTATAATTCCAAACGGCCGAGGCGCTGTAGGTCCAACCCATCTCCAGATTCTGGGCATCCCCCCAAGGAGTAACTGCGTGGTTGACAGACCGGGCACTTGCAAAGCGACCAATGGACTCCACTGCGGGCATGGCCATGCGGAATCCGCGACCAAGTCCTCCCCTGAAGGTCAATTTGCTGCTTGGAGCATAGCGCAAATGAGCGCGCGGGCTAAGCTGCAATCCCGCCAAAGAATGCCAGTCCAGTCGGCTTCCCAACACCAAGGTCACCTTGGTTGAGGGCTCGAAGGTCCATTCGCTAAAGGCTCCTGGCGCGGACTCCGTCCAGGCATCGTCGTGGGCCATTCCGGGGTGATGCAAGTCCATGACGTATCGGTCTAGGGACCAGCTCAATCCCGAGGTTTGGTACCAGCCCATGCCGCCATCGCGCGCCAGAAATTGTACCAGCCCCCCTCGTTGGGTTCCTTCTAAATACAGGCTGCTTTGCAGCGCCCTTGGCCCAAGGTCGGCGTTCAGCGACTGCTTGTAGCCGTGCACAATAATGCCCACGCTCATTTCGGGGTCGTCGGGATTGACCCAACCGGTTTTGGAGGTAAAGGCACTACGCTTTTGAACCACTGACGAGGTCCAGGAGAGCGCAGGACGGTCCTCGCCGAGTTGACCTCCGTCGCGCTGGTCCTGCAGGCCGTGCAGGGTAAAAATCCCCTCCCAACCATTTTGACCCCAGTATCGCGCCCTGATCATGCCGTTGAGCTGGCCGCCCAGCGGATTATCGGCAAAGCCGTCGTTGTTCATGTCGCGGAACCATCGGGTTTGGTTGGCGTGCAGGAGGCTGCCAATCGTCCACTTGTCGCTCAATCGTTGGGCAAATTCTCCGTTTACCTCCATTCTTCCGGCGTTGGCTAGGTAGGCATTGGCCTTTGCTTTTCTTGGGTTTTCACGACTAATTCCCTCGTCGGGCTTGATCAATTCCACATTGACCTGACCGGTGATGCTCTCAAAACCATTGGTCACCGCACCGATTCCCTTGGTGAGCTGAATACCCTCCACCCAGCTTCCGGGCACAAATTGAAGCCCGCTGTTGGCCAAAAGTCCGCGCACCAGGGGCGTCATTTCGGTTTGAATCTGAGCGTACTTACCGTCGAGCCCGAGCAGCTGAATTTGACGGGTCCCAGTAATCGCATCGGTAAACGCCGCGTCGATAGAGGGGTTGGTTTCAAAGCTCTCCGACAGGTTACAGCATGCCGCTTTTTTGAGTTCTCCGCGTCCAATAGAAGTGGTAAGTGTGGTGGACCGCGCCTGAACCACGGCATCGGGGGTGGAGGCACGCACCTCGACTTGCCCGATTCGGGTTACGGTGTCGCGCACTTGAGCCTGAGCCACCCAGGGCCCAAGGGCCAGGAGCCAGAAGCCTCTAACCATCAATGCTTGTCAAGGGTTCGGTACTTGCAGCAGCCGGGCAGTTTGGCGTAGTCCCCGTCAATAGCGCGAACTTTTTGGGTATCGTGGCCCACTCCGGCAAGGATTTCGTGAAGTTTTTGCTCGGTGATTTTTTTGGAATTGTAGGCCACCTTTACCTGGAGGGTTTCTTTGTCCCAGTCGGCAAACTTTACCCCGGGGCTGTTAATCAAGGCGGACTCAATTCGCTTCTCGCACATCCCGCACACGCCGTCAACCCAAAAGGTGGTTTCTTTTTGCTGAGCAAAGGCAAAATTGGAGGCGATTAAAAGGGCTAGGAGGGCTAATTTTTTCATCAGTTAAAGGGATTTTGAAAGAGGGTATCGGTTTCTATGGAAGAGTCGCTCAAAGTGTTCAAGAAGGCAAGCAAAGCCATGCGATCCTGGAGGCTTAAGCCCAAGCCGCCAGGCCGTGTAATGTCGCCCATCGACGGGTCAATGTTGGGGGAGTTTGCATGCGCTCCATTGTTGTAGAAATTGATCACCTGCATAAGCGTTTGAAAGCGACCGTCGTGCATGTAGGGCGCAGTATAGGCAATGTTGCGAAGGGATGGCGTTTTAAATTTACCCAGGTCGTTTTGGTCACCCGTTACAGCACCCAGGCCGGGGTCGGTAGTAACGGAGTCAAGACCGTTGTTCCTGAACTTATTGTTGGTAAATAAGGTCCCGCCGTGGCAATGAAAGCAGTCAGCTCCTCGCATGGGAGCGTTGGGGTTTGCTTCTCCATTAAAAAGGCGAAGCCCTTCGAGTTCTTGGGCGTTGAGGCTCTCCATTCCGCGCAGGTGGCGGTCAAATTTGCTGTTCCCGCTCATGATGGTCAGCATAAATTGCTCGGCAGCTAGGCCCAATTCTTCGGCGCTAATGGTTTTAACCCCAAAGGCCTTCCAAAAAAGATCGCGGTAGGTTGGGCTGGCATTGAGCGAGGTCAAAACCGCCTGAATGGTATTGTCCATTTCGCGCGAATCCTGAATCGGAACCAACGTAAGCTCGCGCAATGTGGGGCTGCGTCCGTCCCAAAAAAAGGCGGAATGGTAGGCTAAATTGTGCAGCGGCATGCTGTTTCTATCGCCGACGGCATTGTTAATTCCGACAGAGAAACGCTGCCCGTTGTCGGTCATTGAAAAGCCCGTATTGTGGCAGCTGCCGCAGCTTTGGGTGGAGTCGCGCGACAAAATGGGGTCATAAAAAAGGCGGCGGCCCAAGAGCACGCCCTCTACAGTGAGCGGATTGTCTGCCGGCAAGGGCGGGGGAGAGAATCCCTGCGGAACCACCAGAGCAAAAGGAGTCGTGGTTGGAACCTCGTCTGCGCAGGATGCTGCAGCAACCGCTATGGCGAAGATTGCAAAAAACCTCATTTTTTGTTTTCTAGTGCAACCCATTCAAACGAAAGGCCTGCGTTTTGAGAAATCCGATTGGCAAGGCCTCCGTCAAAGGTGCTGTGCGAGAAGGAACCGTCTTCTTCGGGGCGAATTTCGTGCGCGCCATAAAAGAGTCGGTCGGCGTTCCAGTTTAGGATCAGCTTGCGGGATCCGCTCAGGTGGAGGTCTCCCTCAATTACGACCGGCATACGGTTTTCGAGTTTGGCGATGTGGTACAAAAAGGGCTTTTGCTCACCCAATTCCTTGTAAAAGCCTTCGAGTGCCATGAAAACATAGCCCCCTTGCCAGCCCCAGTGAAGGCTGTTCACCGTTGGGTTGAGGGGATGTCCCACCTTCCAAACTGAAGGATCTCCGAAATTAATGGCAGAGTCCAGGCCAACCTTAAAGCTGATTCCCCGGTAGTGACCCTTGGGAATGTTGTCTGGTGCGTCAATCGTCCAGGGTTTACCCTTGGTAAAAAAAGCAAAAAGGGGCTCTCCATCCTGTGTGACTAGGGGCAGAAGGCTGCCATCTTCCTTAATTAGCGAAATTTCAGAGAGCAGCATGTCGCTGCGGTCAAAGCGAAAAGTGTCGCCCGTCTGGGGGTGAACCAAGCCAAGGTTTTGGTAGGTCAAATCCTGGCCGTTCCATTTTGGCTGAACGGATACTTCGAGCATCACCTCGTTGCCTTCTGGAGAGCAGGCCGCTGCCAAAAGGAGGATTCCTGCAATTAAAAGATTTTTTACCATGGCTTAAAGATAAGGTTCACGAACTTTGGAGCAATGATTGAGCCAAAAAAGCACCTAGGACTTACCAAGCCAGAGCTAGCCAAAATTCTTATTTTGCTAAGCATTTTTGCGGTGGGCGTGGCAGTGGCGTTTCGAATAATGAGCCCAGAACGGCAGCTCCCGATTCTCAATCCCTCCGACCTAAACCCCGCTATTGTGGCCGACAGCATGGAGTCCGTGGGCATGAACCATGTCGTGGCGGACTTTGAACTCCTGGACCAAAGCGGAACGCGCCGCAGCGCTGCCGACGTCGAGGGAAAAGTCCGCGTAGTGAGCTACTTTTTCACCACCTGTCCGAGTATTTGTATGGACATGGCTGCCTCCTTGCGCCGCGTTCAGGACGCCTTTGCAGCAGACGGTAGGCTTAGAATTTTGTCGCATACGGCCATGCCCGACTACGACAGCGTTCCAATTTTGGCGGACTACGCATCCCTAAACGGCTGCGATCCCCAGCAATGGTGGCTGCTGACCGGCGATGCGGCCGAGCTGAATCGCCTTGCGCGCACCAGTTATTTTGCGGTTCTTGAGGAGGGTCAAGGCTGGGACGAGCACTCCTTCATTCACACCGAGAACCTCGTCTTGATTGACGCCAAGGGCCGCCTGCGCGGCTACTACGACGGCACCGACCCCAAGGCCGTGGACCAGCTGATCAAAGACATTCCCCTACTTTTGCCCGATGCCAAGTAGCGCCCAACCCCTGAGAATCGCCCTGCTGCAGTACGGCATTGCCTGGTGCGACCCTCAAGCCAATTTTACCCTAATTCGGTCCCTTTTGCCCAAGCGCGGCGAGGTGGACGTCCTGCTTTTGCCTGAGGCATACGCTACGGGATTTGCCACGCAAAACGCCCGAGAAGTTGCAGCCAAGAGCGCTGTGGCAGTGGAGTTTTTGGCTGCTCTTGCCGCGGAACTTGACTGCGCCGTGGGGGCTTCGGTCTTTGCTCCGCACCAGTCGGGCAAAGTGGCCAACCGCTTTTTTTGGGTGGAGCCCGACGGACGCACCAGCACCGCAGACAAGCGCCACCTTTTTGCAGTAGCAGGCGAGCACCAAGACTTTAGCCGCGGCGAAGACGCTGTGGTGGTTACCTGGCGCGGATGGCGCTTGCGCCTGGCCGTTTGCTTTGACTTGCGCTTCCCGGTTTGGTTGCGCAACACGCTGGATTCCGACGGGAGTCCGGCCTACGACGGCTTGCTAGTTTTGGCCAATTGGCCCGAAGCCCGTGAGACCGCTTGGACTACGCTGCTCGCCGCCCGTGCTATGGAAAACCAATGCTACGTCGCCGGAGTCAACCGTATTGGCATAGACGGATTTGGAGTAGACCACAGCGGCGCAAGCCGAATTATCGGACCATGGGGCGACCTTTTGGCCGCCGCCGCACTGCACGAACCCGCCCTAATTACCGCAGTTTGGGACTCGATTCACCTTGCGGCGGTTCGGAAGCGCTTCCCTTTTCTGGCGGACCAGGACCCGTTTGCGGTGCTGGGGATGCCCCCGGAAGCCACTGGCGCTCTACCGTCCAGCCAACTGTAACCTCGATCGCTTCCGGGTCGGCCAGGGGGAGTTCGGCTTCGGTGCGGGTCCACCAGTTGGGCGCGTCAAGCCGATCGTTCTGGTTCCCGTCCAAGAAACTCTGAAGCTGGTACTTGCCGGGCTTTAGCCCTTCGAGCGTCCATGAATTCGCACCGGAACCTTGCCATACAACGATCCCGTCGCGCCGCAGTTGGTGCACCCAGGGTCCTTCGGTGGCTGGGGCTACGGTCAGCTTGAAGACCCCGGACGAGTCCGCGGGAAGCTGTCGAAAAAAAGCTACACTGTCCTGCTTCGCCACGGGGTCCGCAAGCCACAGTACAAGGCTGTCTCCGGCTGCCAAGGGCTTAGGGTACCAAGCTACCGGCGATTTCTCGCCGGTTCCGAGCTGAAGATTGCCGTCAGGGTCACTGAACGCGAAGATTTGGTAGCGGCCGTCGGCCAGGTAGGGCAGGGTGAAGCCACCGTCCTTGCCGCTGCGCGAGCCGTACACTGGGGGCGTAAAAACTGCGGAATCAGGAGCGCCTGCCGCATGCAGCACCACGGCTTGGTTGTCCCAAGGCTTGCCAGTTAAGGGGTTGAGCACCACTCCTCGGATTTGGCCGGAATCAATTTTCGCACCCGTGGCAAAGACCCAGTAGGGCTCGCTCATCGGGTTGTTCTCGTGCAGGTCGCGCACTCCGTTCCCGAATTGAATCAGGTAGGTACGGTCGGGCAGAAGGGCGCCGTCCCATTTAATTTTAAGGGTTTTACCCTGAAGGCTATAGCTCGGTTGGCCCGGTAAAGGAGGGGAGCAGCGTATGCTCGCACTCGGATTGTTCAGCACCACGTACTCGTCAAAGGTCCAAGACAAGAACGCTGGGTTCGAAGAGGTCGCGCCCAAGGCCAGGTTGGATTCCACCACCTTAGGACCTGCGGAATCGCGGGGTCCTCCGTCGGGTGGTGCGGGCAAAGCGCAGCCTGCTGCAAGTGCCATTGCGGCAAGGCTCAGATGCAATGAGTTAACGAGTATTCGCATTGTTCTATTAAAGAGCGATATTTGAAGTATCGAATTTTTCCTTAAACCTCGCGTCATGCACAAACCTACACTTTTAAAATCCCTTTTTGGCATCCTTTTGCTGAGCGCATCCCTCGGCGCCGGAGCCCAAAGCTACTGCATGACCGGCGGACCCACTTCTTTGGCCGATACCGAGATTCGCAATGTTTTTTTGCAGGGAGACAACTACGGAATCAGCAATCCCACGACCTGTCCTGCCGTTTTGGGAGTTCGCAATTTTACGCTCATTGATTCTGCCGACGTAAGCCGTGGCACGTCCTACACTCTAGAGGCCCTGATGGGAACCTGTGGGGGCAATTTTAATTCTTTTGGCCGCGTATGGTTGGACTACAACGCAGACGGCGATTTTACCGATGCCGGCGAAGAACTTGGCACCTGGGGATCTTCGTTGACCGCGCCCCTGGCCTCCACCACGCTCAACGCTGCCTTTGCCTTCACGGTTCCCTTGAATGCTCCCTTGGGGCGAACTCGCTTGCGCGTGATGCTCTATGAAGGCGGCGCTTCAGCGACTGCGACTCCCTGCGCCTCTTACCTATGGGGTTCTGTTCACGACTACACGGTTCGGGTAACCAATACTCCGCCGGCCTGCCCGATTCCTGGGAGCCTAAGTTTGACCGGTATTTCTGCAACCCAGGCTACCATAAACTACCTATCTGCCGGTACGGCATTTGATATTCAATACGGAGCGCCCGGATTCACCGTAGGATCCGGAACCACCGTAACGAGCACCTCGCTGAGCAAGCAGATTACGGGTTTAACGGCGAATACCTGTTATGACGTTTATGTTCGTCGAAACTGTGCATCAACAGCCAGTGGCACTTCGGGTTGGGCCGGGCCAATTGCCTTTTGTACTTCGTGCGCAACCCTAACGCTGCCAACTACGGAGACCTTCGGGACCTTCCCGCCAAACTGCTGGTCCCACAATACCGGTACGGTGCCTTGGCAGGGCTACAGCACGGGCGGGGTATCCTATGCTCGGGCGGACTTTTTCTCCAATAACGACGACTCCTACATTCTGCAGTCTGCGCCTATCGCACTTACTGTTCCAGCGCGCGCAGTAGTGGACTGGTCGCACCAGTCGTTAAGTTCTTACCCCGACGATAGTTTGACGCTCCGAGTTCGCAACGTGAACGGAACCACGTGGACCAACATTTTCACGCTCAAAGGAAGCAATTTTAATACTCCGGGCGCCTCAATTTTCTCGCCCGCTTCGGTGTTTTCTCATACTGTAGCTTACTTCCCCGCCTCCATGGTAGGAAGCACTGTGGTAGTGCAGCTCTTTGGCTGGTCGGACTATGGTCCAGATCTCTTTGTCGACTTTGTAACCATTGAGGCGCAACCAGCCTGCCCGGAGCCTCTACAGTTGGGCACCCCCACGGTTACCGATGTTTCGGCCAACCTAAACTGGCAGAGTGGCGCGAGCAGTTTTGCGGTACAATGGGGTCCTGCTGGTTTCAACATTGGCACCGGCAGCGGCGACACGGTTTCTACTACCTCGCTTGTGGCCCTGGGCTTAACGCCTCAAACGGACTACGACTTTTATGTAATGGCCCTCTGCGGAACCGCAGGAAACTCCGTCTGGTCCGGGCCCTACACGTTTTCAACCCTTTGCGCTGGCTTCACTCTGACGAGTGGTTACAGCCAAAACTTTGATAACCTGGTTGTCAACGACCTGCCAGACTGCTGGTTTGTCAACAACGGCGCCACCTTTGAGGTGTCGACAGGAACCAATGCGGCCTATTCTACGCCCAATTACGGGGAGTTTAGTACGGGATCCACCGTTGGCGCAGGCATTATTTCGCCCATGTTTAGCGATTTGGCCAATGGGACCGGTCAGATTCGGTTCCGCGCCAAAAAGGCCTATACCTGGTCCACAACGAGCCTTGTGGTTGGGGTGCTTTCTACACCGTCCAACCCCAGTTCCTTTGTTCCGGTGGCTACTATTGTGCTCACCGACAACTGGGATGAGTACACGGTTCCATTCCCGGTGGTTCCGGCTGGATTTAAGCATGTGTCGGTTCGCACCACGACGGCTTGGAACACAGCCTACCTTGACAATGTAATTTATGAGGCCCAGCCGGCATGCTTGCCAGCGACCTCGGGCAGCGCTTCTGCGGCAGCAACGTCTGCGTTGATTTCTTGGACTCATGGCGGAGTCAATACGCCTGGAGCCACCATTGCCTGGGGTCCTTCAGGATTTAACCCCGGCACCGGAGCAGTGGCTAACGTAGCCAACACTCTTGGAACGACCTACACCATAACCGGCTTGACTCCGAATACGGTTTATACGGCATGGATCGCTGACTCTTGCGGGGCTACGACCCGTGCACCCTGGCATGGTCCGATTAACTTCACCACCAGCTGCCTTGGCGTTGCCATGCCCTACACCGACAACTTTGATTTGAGTCCACTGCAGTGCTGGACCAGCGCGGGTACCAAAACGATGATGCAGTACGCGATGCCTACTGGTCAAGCAATGCGCGGAAACTTCTGGTCGTGGACTGACGGCAACTACGCGACCATTTCTTCGCGTCCCATAACGATTTCGGCTGCGGCGCAAGCAACCTTCGAGTGGTCGCACCAATACATGTCGTTTTACCCCAACGACCGCCTGTACCTTCTCGGAAAATCCCTTACCGCCGCCTCGTGGGATACCCTAGTTAAGCTATCGGGTCCGTCATTTAATTCGACGGGCGCGGGCACGACAACCCCCGGAACCTTCGTGGATACCACCGTCTACCTGCCTACTTCTTGGGTTGGGTCTCAAGCAATCTTCCGCTTTGTGGCCAATTCTGGCTTTGGTCCTGACGTCTTCTTTGACAACTTGGTGGTAGAAGCGATTCCGACCTGCCCTGAGCCCCTCGGAGCCGTTGTTTCGGGAACAGTTTCTACGACGTCGGTGGGGATGGCTTGGTCTGCCGTTTCGGGAACCCCAGCCGGATCCAACGTAAAGTGGGGCCCTGCAGGATTCTGGACGGGCACCGGTACCGGAGCCAACGGCACCACGGCCTGGAATGTGAGCAGTCCCTACACTATTACGGGGTTGGCCGCGGGCACGACCTACGATATGTACATCAGAGACAGCTGTTCGGCCAACGACAAGTCGAGCTGGGCGGGTCCCTACACGGTTACCACGGCCCTTTGTCCGCCAGCAAACCAGTGTACGTCAACGATGTACATGAAGGACTCGTGGGGTGACGGTTGGAACGGAGGGCTAATCACAGCCCAGCAAAAGATATCGGGATCTTGGGTTAGCGTCAAATACTTCACCTTTGCGACCGGTTTTGCCTCCACCCAGACCGTGCAGTTCTGTGCAGGCGACTCCGTGCGGATTGTGATTACTAATGCGGGATCCTATCCTGGAGAAATGGGCTTTGATTTGGTAGGACCCTTTGGCGATACCCTCTCGACCATGCCCTTTAACTCGACCTTGATTTCTGGCAGCACCTGGAATAGCTTTGTGGCTCAATGCTCACCCTGCGCCGTTCCGGTTGGGGTCAATGCAGCGGGCAGCACCACCTGCACCAGCACCACGGTGACCTGGACCCCAGCCAGTTCAGCGGTCAGCAGCAACCTAGAGTATGGCCTTGCCGGTTTCACTCCAGGCTCTGGTACTCTGGTCTCGGCCATTGCGGGCGGATCCACTGTTTTGACGGGACTGCTGTCGAATACGGCCTATCAGGTTTATGTGCAGTCGCTCTGCAGCAGCGGAACCAGCCCATGGTCTTCGCCCGCGTCGGTAACGACCGCTAGCGCCCCCTTGCCCACGGTAAGTGCGAGCTATTCCGTCCTTTCATTGAACCCGGTAACGATTCAGTTTAATGCAACGGTAGCTAATGCCACTGCAGTGAGTTGGGTATTCAGCAACGGAGGCACCGCAACCGGAGCGAGCACCGTTCAGACCTTTGGAACCAACGGTCCCGCCTCGGCAGTCGTTACGGCGACTAATGATTGTGGGTCGGCGAATACAACGCTGAACTTTAGTGTCGGGCTTAGCGACAACTTCTTGAGCAGCATGCGCATCTTCCCTAATCCTACAAGCGGCTTGGTTCGCGTCGAGTTCCCCATGCCGTCTGCAGGAACTGCAGAGGTACGTGTGCTTTCACTAACTGGAGCGCAGCTGTCTTGGACCAAGGGTCAGTTCAATGCCGGGACATCGACCATTGACCTTGACCTGCGCGGACTCGCCTCGGGCATCTACCTGCTTGAGGTGCAAACCGAGGAAGCAATTGGAGTGCAGCGCGTGATGATCGAGCGCTAGATAAAGCGAAGGGTACTTAGGTTGCCCGGCGTGAAGCATAAGCCAGGGTTAGCGGTATAATTGCCGCTACTCTGGCTTTTTTAATACAGACCTCGGCCGCAGCATTCAGGGTGCTCCCGGTAGTCAGGGTGTCGTCGACCAGGGCAATTCGGAGCCCTCGCCATCGGTCGGGCTCGGCAACGTCGTAGGCGCCGTAGATGCGGCCTCGCTTGGCTCTGCTCAGCGATGATTGCTTGGGCACCAGCAGCGTATTCCACTTGGACGGCCGCGACAAAAGATCTTCTGAGACGGGCAAGCCCCAGGCCCTGCCAAGGCCCTGGGCAATCCGCTCCGCTTGGTTGTAGCCCCGGGCATAGCGCCGCTGCATGGTCAAGGGAATGGGGGCGAGCAGGTCAACCTCGGGACGCTCGAGGTTCTTTGCCATTGCGGCCCCCAAGAGCAGGCCAAGGTCCGCCCGGCCCCTGAACTTTAGGGCTGCCATACTCTGCCTGACTACGCTAAGTTCAAAAGGGAGCCAAGACCAGCCCCATTGACTGAACGACAGACTCACGGGTTTGGGATGGCCGCCGAGGTAGATGCCCGCCCAGCAGGCCGCACAGAGGGGAGCGCTGCTCTGCAGAACCAACTGGCCGCATGCTGCGCAGGGGAGCGGTAGTGAGGCACTTAGCGCGCTTCTTAGAATGTGGTACATTTGTGCAAATTCTAACTACAATGAGCAACGATCCGTCCTCTAAACGACAAAAAACAGTTATCGGCCTTCTAATCGCCGTGATTTTGGCTATTGGTTTTTTTGCCCTGAACCGCAACACGGCAGTGCAAGACCTTGAAGAAGAAAAATCCATCCTGGTAAGCGAGCTTGAGGAGTACAAGCGCGATTTGATTGGTCAGGTTGCTGCAAACGACAGCATGAACAGCTACATCATCGCCGAGACCTCTCGCCTCAACGCCACGATTGAAGAAATTACCAGCCTGAAGAATGCTTCGCAATCGGAGTTGGCCAAGTACCGCAGCCAGGTGAACGACCTGCGCAAGTCGGTGGCCCGCCTAACAAGCCAGGTGGACTCCGTCAACAAGGCCTATGCCGTCTTGGGTGAAGCAAAGCGCCTTGTAGACAATGAGTTGGGCAGCGAGCAAGTCAAGAATGCCGAGTTGAATACGCAGAACACCAACCTCAGCGGCAAGGTTACCACCGCCCTCAAGCTTCAATTGTCGGCGCTCGAGGCCAATGCCGTGTCGCTTAATGCTAAGGGGGTAGAGAAGCCCACAGCATCAGCCGGAAAGGCGAACCGCATCAAGGCCTGCTTCACGGTGGCCCAGAATGCCATTGCAGAAACCTCAAAGCGCACGGTGTACATGCGCATTAACACTCCAGACGGTCGGGTTTTGCCCAGCCAAAGCGAGGAGCGCTCCATGAAGGTGGGTACGGAGACCATCTACTTCTCGTCCAAGACCGACATCACCTACGAGGGAAGGCAGGTTCAAAGCTGCGCCGCCTTTGATTTGACTTCGACGCTCAAGCCGGGCACCTACACGGTCGAGGTATTCAGCGATAACGCCAAGATTGGTACCTCAACCTTGGTGCTGAACTAAGGAGTGCAGGCGATTAGCCTAAATGCCAATGGGCTTCGGGCCTCATTGCGCAAGGGTCTGGGTGCTTGGCTTGATGCCGAGAATCCGGACCTTGTTTTTTTGCAGGAACTCCAATGGAACGACCTCGCGGCCATAGAATCAGCCCTTGAAGGCTGGACGGTAAAGGCCTCTTTGGCCGACCGGCCTGGCTACAGCGGGGTGGCTATTTTAAGTCGGTCTGAATGGCCCGAGGCCGAGGTACCTAGCCTGCCTGAGGGCCTTATTGGCGAAGGGCGCTACGCTGCCATCAACGTAAATGGCCAAATCTGGCTTAATGCATACCTCCCCTCGGGCAGCGCCGGACCAGCGCGTCAAGAACTTAAACTTCAAGCATTAGCCCATCTCGGGCTATGGCTTGAGCGCCAGACGGGCCCCGTGGTGCTTGGCGGAGACCTGAATTTAGCGCCGGAGGCCATCGACGTGCACGACCCCCTGCGCCTGGACGGCAAGCCCGGCTTTAGCCCCGAGGAGCGCGCATGGTTTGATCGCATTGCTTCAAAGGGTTGGCACGACGCCTTTCGCCTGGGTCGTCGGGGCGAGCGGGAGGTCTACAGCTGGTGGAGTCCGCGCTCTGGGTCACGGGACCGCAACAAGGGCTGGCGCATTGACCACTGGATAACCAATGCCCCTGAACGGGTTGTGGATGCCTCCTACGATGGTTTGGCTCGATTTTCGGATCATGCAGCTCTGCGACTCCGTTGGAGTTAACTACCTTCGTATTATGCGTATTCACACTGCCGCGGCCCTGGCCGCAATTGCGCTGCTCAGCGCCTGCGTTTCTCCCAAAAAGTATAGCGAACTGCAGTCATCCTTTGACACCTCGGTCCAACGCGCAGAGGCGCTTAAGGTCGAGGCCGAGCGGGCGCGGATTGCTGCCAGCGAGAGCGATGCCCAAAAAATTAAGGCCCTTGCGGCTCTGGATTTGGCCATTAAGGACACCACAGCGCTCGGGGTTGAGTCGCGCAAAATGCAGCGAGCTTACCGGGACTTGAATTCCAACTACGAGTATGCCCTTCAGAACAACGGCCGCTTAGTGCAGCAGAATTTGACCGAGAACAAGACGATGCTGGAGCGCATGGAGGGCCTAGCCATCCGCCTGGCAGCCAAAGAAGACTCGCTCAAGCGCGAGCAAGACCGCTTAACAGGCCTTGAGGAGGCCCTCAAGCTTCGGGAGCAGCGCGTGGCAGAGCTCCAAAGCCTAATTAGCCGCAAGGACAGCGCAGCTGCCTACCTGCGCCAGCGCCTTGCCGACGCCCTTTTGGGCTTCAAAGACAGGGGCCTCACCGTATCGATGCGCAACGGTCAAGTTTATGTTTCGCTGGACAACCGACTCATGTTTGCAAGCGGCTCATGGGAGGTGCAGCCCGACGGCTCGAGTGCTTTGATGGAGCTTGCCAAGGTGCTCAATGAAAACAAGGACCTCAAAATAGCGGTAGAGGGCCACACGGACTCCGACGAATTCAATGGAAAGACCGCCGTCAAAGACAACTGGGACCTCTCGGTTATGCGCGCCACAAGCGTTGTTAAAATTTTGGTGAAGCAGGGCGTAAAGCCACAGCGCGTGCAGGCTGCTGGGCGCGGAGAGCACCTGCCGGTGGCGCCCAATGACTACCCCGACGGCAAGGCTAAAAACCGCCGCACCGAGATTATCATAACACCCAATTTGGGAGAGCTGGCTGATTTGATTCAGGGCTAATTAAGAACACTTCTCGCCCTTTTGGGCTCAAGCAAAGCAGGCCAGGTCTTTAAGATCTGGCTTTTTGCTTTAAAAAAGGTTGTCGATGACTTGGCTTATTCGATCCAAAGCCACGTAGTTAAGCCCATGGATTTTTTTGGGAAGTCCCGGAGTTTTGGCTCCCCAGACATAGTCAAAACCGAGCTGGCCTGCCTCAAGAATTCGGGCATCCATGCGGGCTACGGGGCGCAGTTCTCCACCGAGGCCCACCTCGCCGGCGAAGGCCACGCCATGCGGAATCGGGCGGTCTTCTTGACTCGACAGAATTGCGGCGCATACGGCGAGGTCTAGGGCAGGGTCGTCCACACGCAAACCACCAGTAACATTGAGAAAAACGTCTTTGCTGGCCAGGTGAAATCCGCAGCGTTTTTCAAGAACGGCGAGCAGCATATTCAGGCGGCGCGTGTCAAAGCCCGTGCAGCTGCGCTGGGGCGTGCCGTAGACGGCGGTTGAAACCAGGGCCTGGACCTCGACCAAAAGCGGCCTAAGACCCTCGGCAGTAATTCCAATTGCCGAACCGCTGAGGCCTTCGCCGCGCTGGCCCAGCAGCCACGCAGAGGGGTTCGCAATCGACTGAAGTCCGCGCTCGGCCATCTCATACAAGCCAAGCTCTTGGGTGGATCCGAAGCGATTTTTGAGTGCGCGCAGGGTTCGAACCAAATGGTGCTTGTCGCCCTCAAACTGAAGCACCACGTCGACCATGTGCTCGAGCACCTTGGGTCCGGCGAGGCTGCCTTCTTTGGTAATATGCCCAATGAGAGCCACGGGCACATGCCTTGCCTTGGCGTAGCGAAGAAACTCTGCTGCAGACTCGCGTATCTGACCCACGCTGCCGGCGGCAGAATCCAACTGGGGGTTGTAGGCCGTTTGGATGGAATCAATAACCAAGAGCGATGGCTTGAGCTGCTCGGCAGCCTGTAGAATTTTTGAAGTAGAAACCTCGGCGAGAACGTGGCATCCGGGCCCGTCAAAGCCGATGCGCTCGGCCCGCATCCGAATTTGCTCGGCACTCTCCTCTCCGCTGGCGTAGAGCGCCTTGGCCCCTGCATTGAGGGCGACCTGAAGCATTAGGGTAGACTTGCCGATGCCGGGCTCACCCCCCAGGAGACTGAGTGAACCGGGAACCCATCCGCCCCCGAGAA
Organism: Flavobacteriales bacterium; assembly: GCA_002737315.1. Lineage (GTDB taxonomy): Bacteria > Bacteroidota > Bacteroidia > Flavobacteriales > Schleiferiaceae > TMED14. The sequence continues at coordinate 32,840 of NSIH01000006.1, read as the reverse complement.
CGCGGTCGAGCTCGCTGTCTCCGGTAGAAATTCGGCGCTCGGCGCTGCGGTCCACTTGGTCGAGCGTGAGCATCCGGCTTTGACCAGGTGCCATCCAGACCTGCTCTGAGGGAGCGCGCTCCACCACTTCTTCTACAATGCTGTTCCACTGCTCGCAGGCGCGGCACTGACCGCTCCACTGGGGGTAATTCGCCCCGCAGGACTGGCAAACAAAAGCTTTTTTTATCTTGGCCATGGCTGCGACCAAGGTACGCAACCCGATTGGCTCAGTCGTTTTTAAAACGGCTAAGACCGATAAATCCGATGACGCCCGTGGACATCAGCATTATGGTCTGCGACGCGTGCACCAGGGTGGCAAAGGCTAGGCCTTCGGGGTAGGGAACCGCCAAAACCTCCAAGGCCTTGGCTACCAAGTAGTGGTAGGCACCCACTCCGCCTGGGACCGGAACCACAATGCCCATGCTTGCCGCCATCATCACAAAAAGGCTTTGATCGATTTGAATGTTTTCGGTGGCAGGCATGGCAAAAAAGCAGACGTAAATCATCATAAAATACGAAGCCCAAATAAAGACGGTATGGCCTAGGTAGGTCCAGGGCTTGTCAAGGCGGACAATGCTCGTAAACCCTTGGGAGAGTCCGCGCAAAAACGACTGAACCCTTTGGCCGATCGCGGTTTCAAAAAAGCGCTTGCGAAGGAGCCAAGCCGCAAGCAGCCCCAGGGCGAGTGCAATCCAGAGCCAGGGAATTCCGCCCTCATTCGCCGCCGACTCACTGCCTTGGGTGCTGGCCAAGAGCTTTTGCAGCTCAGGGTAGGTCAAAATCAAGGTGAGGCCCAGCAGAATAGAGACGATAATGAGGTCGATGAGGCGCTCCACAATGATGGTTCCGAGCAACACATCTACCGGGATTTTGTCGCTTCGCCGAAGGGCTGTGGCCCGCGCGACTTCGCCTGCCCGCGGGAAGATCATGTTGATTAGGTAGCCGATTCCAATGGCATAAGAGGTTCGCCACGAGGTACTTCGGTAGCCCATGGAATCCAACACGAGCTTCCACCGCATTCCACGCGAGATTACAGCGCCCAGGCCCACGAGCATGCTCAGGCCAATCCACTCGAGCTTGGCGCTGCCCATTTCTTTACCTACGGCCTTGAGGTCTACGCCCTTGAAGGCAAAGTAGAGCAGCGAAAGGCCTATGGAGGCAAAAAGCAGGGTTTTAAGCCAGCTGGGAATTTTAAGGCTCTTCACAATCAGGATCCTAGCCGGTTGGTTAGCTCGTCAGGAAAGAGCAGGGTAGGCTTAAAACTGCGGGCCTCTTCAGGGCTCATGGAAGCGTAGGCGATGATAATGATCATGTCGCCCTTGTGCACGCGCCGGGCTGCCGGGCCGTTCAGGGTAACCTCGCCGCTGCCCTTGCTTCCGCGAATTACGTAGGTATCGAAGCGCTCGCCGTTGTTGATGTTTACAATGGTAACCTTTTGGCCTTCAATTAGGCGGGCGGAGTCAATGAGCTCGCTGTCTAGGGTGATGCTGCCGATGTAGTGGAGCTCCGCTCCGGTGACCCGAACCCGGTGGATTTTGCTGTAAAGTACCTCAATGGTCATGCCCTGTAAAGGTACAACGGGCTGTTGTCGATAAGGCGGACCTCGCCTGCATATACCGACACCAAAACCTGCACGTCGCGGCCGTATCGGTCGACGGGGCGCTCCAGTTCGCTCAGGGGCTCTAGGGTATCGGCAAAAACGAATTCGATGGACTCGACCTTGAGGCCAGGCCATCGTTCGATTTCGGAACGGAGTTCGCGCTTGAGTCCTCGAGCGGGTACCGGGAACTCGGCAACCTCTTGGGCCGCCCACCTGAGCGCGCGGTAAATGAAGGGCGCGGAGGCTCTCATCGCGGGAGTCAGGAGTCGGTTGCGCGAGCTAAGGGCCAGTCCGTCTGCGTTGCGTTGCGTGGGGCAGGCTACAATTTCGGGAATTCCGCCCCGAAGGGCCGCTAGCTTCTTGACGACGGCGACCTGCTGAAAGTCCTTGAGGCCAAAGTACGCGCGGTCGGCACGGCTCCAATCAAAAAGTAGGTTCACCACCGTGGCAACGCCCTGAAAATGTCCGGGGCGGAGCGCCCCTTCGAGGCGCAGGTCGAGGCCATCGAGGTCAAATTCCTCGCTGAGTACTCCGTTGGGGTAGAGGTCTTCGCTCTGGGGGAACCACACCGCGTCGGCGGCAGAGGTCCGCAGCAGGGCAAGGTCGCCCTCGTGGTCCTGGGGGTAGGCCGACAGGTCTTCGGGGCGATTGAACTGCGTCGGGTTCACGTAGATAGTGACCAAAACGCTGCACTGGTCCGTCTTGGCACGATCGATCAAGGCAAGGTGCCCGGCGTGCAAAGCGCCCATGGTAGGGACTAGGGCAAGGCGATTCTGGTCCGCGCGCCAGGATTGGAGTTCGGCAGTGGTTTTTAAAACCTTTAATGATTGCGGCACGATAGCCCAAATCTAAAGTGCCTGAATAGAATTCCGTACCTTTGTAGGCCATTTTAGGGGCAGTACGAGATTAGATTATGACAAAGAGGCGGATATTATATGTTTCTCACGAGATAAAGCCCTATTTTCCAGAGGGAGAGATGGCTTCAATGGCCTTGGCCTTCCCTAAAAAAATGAACGAGCTTGGCCACGAAATAAGGGCCTTTATGCCTCGTTTCGGTCTAATTAACGAGCGGCGCCACCAGCTTCACGAGGTAATTCGGCTGAGCGGGATCAATGTAGTCATCAATGACTACGACCAGCCCTTGGTTATTAAGGTGGCCTCGGTACCAGGAGCCCGCATTCAGGTTTACTTTATTGATAACGAAGATTACTTTAAGCGCAAGGGCAGCTGGGAAGACGACAAGGGCGTTTTTTATGAAGACAATGGAGCGCGCTCGTTGTTTTTTAGCAAGTCGATTATTGAGACCATCAAGAAACTTGGGTGGCAGCCTGACGTGATTCACATCATGGGATGGATGTCGGCGCCTCTGCCTGTATACCTGCGTCAGTTCCACGCTGAGGATCCTCATTTTGCTGGCACTAAGTTGGTTTATAGTCTTTTTGAGAACGGATTCAAGGGCTGCCTAGACGACGGACTCGAAAAAGGCATGGCCTTCGACGGGGTTAAAAATTCTGAATTGTTCAACCAGCCTACGGCGGATTCGCTGTATTGCCAGGCCCTTCGCAGCGTAGATGCAGTTCTTGAAATGTCTGATTTGGCCCCAGCTGCAGCCATTGCTGCCGCCAAAGAGGCCGGCGTGCCGGTGCACGACGGGAGGCCATTTATGGAGCAGCCCGCCCTGCTCGATGCCTTTTATGAGTCGCTTTTTGCCTAAGTCCTTCTTTGGGGTTTTTGCTCTTGCTGCTGCATTGGTCGGCCTGACTTCTTGCGAGAAGTCCAGCGGAACCATAGGTATTGATTTTGCCGACGATTCGCAGCTTTCTTTTGGGAGCCTCAAGGCGGTTTCTATAGCCTCTTGGACCGAGGACTTTGACTCTCTTATCACCCTAATGCCCAACGCCCTTATGGTTGGCAGCTACGACGACCCCGTCTTTGGCAGGCCAAGCGTCTCTTTTGGTGCTCAGATAATATTGCGCTCGGTGGCCCCGAAGTTTGGCCTAAATGCCACCCTGGATTCGGCCATCATGATACTGCCCTACTCCGGCTGGTATGGCGACACTACCGCCGCTTTCACGGTGCGAGTCAACCGGAGTGCCGCTCCCTTAACCGACTCTATTTACTACGGATTCAGCGCTCTGAGTCCTGGTTTTCTCTTGTGCGATACCACGTTTAGCCCCGATGCCGTGCTTAAAACGCTGAAGTCGGGTACGCGTGTTGGCAAGGCAGCCCTTGCCCTTCGCCTTGACCCGGCACGCCTGGAACAGTGGATTATTGATGAGGCGCAGGCTAGGCCCATAAATTTCTCGACCAACCAGTTGTTTATAGAATACTTCCGCGGACTCGTGGTTTCGGGTGGCCCCGGCAACCAGGCAGTGTACCAGTTTAATCCGGGCGACCCGTCGGCTAAAATCCGCCTGTTTTATACCAACGACAGCATTCGGAGCGATACCTCAGCCGCAGGCAAGGATTTTGGGCTCTATGAACTTGCCTTCTCGTCAGGAGTTCAGAGTTTTAACCACATTGAATTCGATCGAGCGTCGGCCGAGTTTGATCTTGCCGACCAGGATTCAATCCTCGGAGAGACGACGACCTACGTGCAGGGCTTAGGCGGTGCGGTGACCATGCTTCGCCTGGACGGGCTGAAGGCCATTGCAGACAGCGGCTATGTGGTGAACTATGCCGAGCTCGTCGTTCCCGTGAGGGAGGGATCAAATCTGCGCTATGCAGCCCCGGCCTCCCTGAATATTTTGCAGGTCGACGGCTACTCCAGAACCCTGATTCGCGATTACGCCCGAGGCAACATCGGGGGGAACTTCACGGCGACTGGAGTGCTGCGCAAGGGGGCTTACCGCTTTGTGGTCACAAGGCATGTTCAGGATTTGCTGCGAAATGGAGATACTGCGAGTTTTAAGATGATGCTGGTCCCGGAGCGCATGGCGTCGTCGGCCGCTCGAGCCGTGTTGCATGGAAGTGCCGATGCTGTGGAGCCAATGTCCTTAAATTTGTGGTACACCAAACCAAACTAGAAAGCTTATGTGCGGCATTGTCGGCTACATCGGGCCTCGCGAGGCCTACCCAATCCTAATTCAGGGTCTTAAACGTTTAGAGTACCGCGGATACGATTCCGCCGGAGTTGCTCTCTCCAACGGACGCTTGGATATTTATAAAAAAATGGGCAAGGTTTCGGCCCTGGAGTCTTTGGCCGACTCGGAGCGCCCTCAGGCGACCCTCGGAATCGGTCACACTCGCTGGGCGACCCACGGCGAGCCAAGCGACCGCAACGCACACCCGCATTCGTCGAATTCCGGCCGACTGGTTATTGTGCACAACGGAATCATTGAGAACTACGCCCAGCTCAAGGAGCTCCTCGTAGGGAAAGGCTATACCTTCTCGAGCGATACCGACACCGAGGTTCTTGTGAACTTCATCGAGTACATTCAAGACCAAGAGAAGGTTAATCTTCAGCAGGCCGTGCGCCTCGCCCTCAACGAGGTGGTGGGTGCCTATGCCATTGTGGTAATGAGCACCGACGAGCCTGACCAGATGGTGGTTGGCCGCCTGGGTTCTCCTCTTTTGCTCGGTCTTGGAGACAACGAGTTCTTTGTGGGCAGCGACGCCACCCCCTTTATCGATTCTACCAAGAAGGTCATCTACCTCGAAGACGGTGAAATGGCCGTGATTCAGCGCAGCGGAGTCGTCGTGCGCAAAATTGCCAGCGACCTGCCGGTTGACAACGTCATCCACAAGCTTCAGCTCGATCTAGCGGCCATTGAGAAGGGCGGATTTGATCACTTCATGATTAAAGAAATCTTTGAACAGCCCAAGTCCATTCTCGATACCGTGCGCGGACGCTTGAATTTCAAGACGGGCGAGGTCAAAATGGCCGGTCTCGACGCCATCAGCGACAAGCTCCTGGGTGCGCAGCGCATTCTTGTTATTGGCTGCGGAACCTCTTGGCATGCAGGTCTGGTGGGGGAGTACCTCATTGAGGACTTGGCCCGAATTCCGGTAGAGGTAGAGTACGCCAGCGAGTTTCGCTACCGCAACCCCGTAGTCGGACCCCTCGACGTGGTTATTTCGGTTTCTCAATCGGGCGAAACCGCCGACACGCTTGCTGCCATCAAGATGGCCAAGGCCAGGGGTGCCACGGTTTTTGGAATTTGCAATGTGGTCGGTTCTTCGATTGCGCGCGAAACCCACGCCGGAGCCTACACCCACGCCGGCCCCGAAATCGGCGTTGCCTCGACCAAGGCCTTCACTGCCCAGGTTGCGGTGCTCACCATGATTGCCATGTGGCTCGGGCAGCAAAAGGGCCAACTGAGCGCAGCGCGTTCTGCGGAATTGGCGCGTGAACTGCAGCTGATTCCGGCGAAGATTCAAAGCATGCTCCAGCTGGACGGCCAAATTCGAGAAATTGCCAAGACCATGGTTGGCTGCAGCAACGCGCTCTTTTTGGGCCGCGGATATAATTTTCCGGTTGCTTTAGAGGGCGCCTTAAAGCTTAAAGAAATCAGCTACATCCACGCAGAGGGCTACCCGGCTGCCGAAATGAAGCACGGCCCCATTGCCCTGATTGACGAGCACATGCCCGTAATCGTTATCGCTCCTTTTGGAGAGCTTTATGACAAGCTTGTGAGCAACGTGCAAGAGGTAAAAGCCCGCAAAGGGCGCATCTACGCCATCACCGGCGATGGCAGCGACGCCATTGCCGCGGTGAGCGACGAGCTCATTGCCATTCCCTCTACCGACGAGGCCTTGACGCCCTTGCTCACCACCGTTCCCCTGCAGTTGCTGAGCTACCACGTGGCGGTGCTGCGCGGCTGCAATGTGGACCAGCCCAGGAACCTCGCGAAGAGCGTGACCGTGGAGTAATCCGCCTTATTCGCTTAGAGCCTATAGACTCCGCTCAGCCCTACCGACTGCCCGTCAAGGCTAATTTGTGCAGAAGGTGCGCTCCATGATCCGTTGGATTTACTGTACCAAATCATTCCGGTAGGGGCCAGTTCAAGGGCTAGGGTCCAGCGGGGCTTGACGCGGTATCGGATGCCATAAAGGAGGGCAACGGAGGGACCAGCACTGAAATAGCTGTTTGCAGGGGGAGTACGGGTGTAGCTGCTCAAGCCGCCGCCAAGTTCTGCGCCCCAGTAGGACGACAGATTTCGTTTAGGACGACTCATTCGCTCAAAACCAAACATGCTGGTGGTATTGAGTGAGAAATTGCTGTTTGGCTCATTCTGGTAGTAGCTGATTGAGTTGGGCCCGGTGCGGAACCTAAGGGCGTATCGGCCCGATCCCTTCTCGCCAAGGGCCTTGCGCGGACTTGCCTTAACGAGTACCTGGTAGTTATAGTAGGTGCCGCCAAACATTCCGCCCTGAGGTGGCGGAGTGCGGATTCCGAGTTCGTAGTCCCAACGCATTTGGGCAGATAGGGTGGTGGCCGCGAGAAGCGCGACGATGCTGAGGGTCTTGTTCATACCCTAAAGAAACGGTTTTTAGAGCAAAGGTTGCAGGGAGTTTTGCGCCCAAACGGTTTGCCTCGCTTGGCAATGGAGTACCTTTGCGCTGTGCTTAATGTGTATCCAAATCTTGTCGTCGCAGGAGCGCCGAAGTGCGGTACCAGCAGCCTCTTTTTTTGGCTCGCAGCACACCCTGAGGCAGCCTCTAGCCGAGAAAAAGAAACTTTTTTCTGGGCTCCCGAAGTCAACCGGTTCAACGCGAAATGCAACGTTCAAGAGCATGGTTCTCAGGCCTATTCGCGGCTATTTGACCATACGGCGGGCTGCAAGCTTCGCTTTGAAGCGACAGCGCCCTACCTCTACTACCGGGAGGCCTGGGAGGGACTTGCTGCCCTCGACCCCAAGCCCTTGGTGCTTTTTATTTTGCGCGAACCCGCTGCGCGCACCCAAAGCCAGTTTTTGTTTGAAACCCACCGTACCGGCCGCGTTAAGGGAACCTTTCAGGACTACATCCAAGAACCCCATATTTTGGATCACGGGCATTATGTGCGCTACCTCGAGCAATGGAAGTCCGCCCTGGGGGCCGAGAATATGATAGTTTGGCAGTTTGAGTGGGTTATGAAAAATCCGCGTCAGGCGATGCAAGAACTCGCCGAGCGTCTGGGAATTGACCCCATATTTTATGAGCATTTTGACTTCGCCGTGCGCAACGAGACCCTATCGATTCGCAGCAAAAAACTGCACAAGCTCGGCCTAAGAATCCAGTCCTTGATTCCCCTTGCGGTTCAGGATGCACTTTTGCCCCTTTACCTAAAAATTAATGGCGCCGGCCGGCCCAAGGCAGATGCTGCTTTGAAGGCAGAAACGGCCGCATTAAAACTCCAATTTGCGGAGTCCAATAAGTCTTTGGCTGCACTGTTTCCGACTGCAATTAACCTTGATTTATGGAGGTAGCGGCCGGTTCTGGCGGGTCTTCGTCGAAGCCTGCCTCGCGTCGCGACCAACTTATGCAGCAGCTCCCGGGCTACGCGGGCATGATAAGGCTCAACGGCCAAACGCTACCGCACGCCTACGTTTCATTGAATCGACCCACGGGCAAGTACGTGCACCGTGCCCTTCTCAAGATTGCGTCGGTCCTGCTCGACCGGGGTGGAGTCCGCACGGTAGGTCATCCGGGTGCTCCTGGAATGACGCTCCCCCTGCTTGATGCAGACCGTGGAGCCGCACAAATTCCCATTTGGCCCAAGGGATATTCAGCGGTTGCGGTGAATGTGCTTGGCCATCCCTCGATTCGTGAAGCGGTAACGGTTCCCGCCGAGCCTTTTATGCTGCTTGACTTGGACCCGGCATGGCAAACCATTGAGGACTACCTCGCTGCGATGAAGACCAAGTACCGAACCAGGGCGAGGCGGGTGCAGATCCTTTCGGCCCACTGCAGCCTCTCGGAATGCACCGACTGGCCCGACGCAGACTGGTTGGATTGGGCCGGTGAGCTCTTGGGCAAAACCCTAGCCGACAAGGCGGTTGCCTTGCCCGACGACCTTCGCGGTCTCTTGGCTACGTTCAAGCGAGTCTATGGGGCAGACTTTCATGTGCTCGGGTACCAAAGCAAGGGTCAATGGGTTGGATTCATCACCGCGCTCCATGAGGGCGACTGCCTTTTTGCCATGCACATGGGCTTTGAGCCTGAGTTTGCTCGCGAAGCTCATTTCTACCAGCGCAGCATGATGGATGTAGTCGATCTTGGCATTAGGCTTCGAGCGACCAGGGTAAACATGGGGCGAACCGCAACCGAAATCAAGAGCAGCCTAGGCGCAAAACCGCTGGAGAACAGCTACGTTTTTATTGCCAATTCTTCTTGGATGCGCTGGCTGGTCTCGGCCTACCTGGGATGGTTTCACCGGCTGCCGAGCTACGAAGTTCGCGCGCCCTTTCGCGGGGCTTAGAATTCGAGAATAAACCCGATCGTGGGCAGAGTCCGCCCGGTATCGCTGCGCAGCAACTGCATCAGGTAGCGCGAGCTGTCGTTGGGATCCACTATGGCTTGCTTGCTGGCCGCATCGCGAACTACGGTGAGGTAGGGCATTAGAGGGTAGCTGCTGGACCCCAAATTTTGCAGGTCGAGGTACCAGGTTATGCTGTGATTTTTGCGCGAAACCACCTTATCAATGCGAAAGTCGATTTGGCCAAAACCCGCTAGGCGGCTGCTGTTGACGTTGGCGTAGTCGAAGATTCCGCGCTGGAGGGCATCCCAATTGCTTCGTATTGAAGAGATTGACTCGTCAAAGGGCGTGAAGGGGGTGCCGGTGGAGTAGCGCGCCTTGATTCCGGCCTGCCAGCCCTTTCCCCAGACTCGCCCTGCCGTCACGGAGCCGCTGTGGCGGCTGTCCCAAACCGAGGGGGCCCATTCGCTCGTGGCGGTTTGAAATTCCGCCTTGCCGAGGTGGTAGGAGGCCATCCACCAGTACTTGCCCTTGAGCTTTTGCTGCAAAAAGACTTCGAGGCCGTAGCTCCGCCCCAAGCCCAGGGGACTTGATGCCTGGTCTCCCACGGCCACATAGGCTCCGATGGCGTTGGCATAGCTAATTTGGTCTTCAAGCAAAAAGGGGTATCGACTATAGCCCTTGTAGTAGCCCTCGATACTGACGCGGTAGGTTTGCCCGTTTTGGTATTCAACACCCGCTGCAGCTTGGCGCACCAGGGCGCTAGCAAGGTCTTGCCTTCGGCCCTGGGAGGTGTTGGCCGCCTGAATAATGGCCGGAGGCAGCTGGCTGTACTGGCCTAAATTGGCGTTCGCGGTCCAGTGACTGCCTAACTGGTAGCGCAAGGCCAGCCTGGGCGATAAATTTTGGAGCGGATTAGTTGTAGAGGCCGACAAACCCGCGGCATCTGCACGTATTCCGGCTGTGGCTACCAACCGTCGTCCCAAGGCTTGCTCCCAGGCGGCAAAGACTGCCCCAGCCGCAAAAGAAGCGGTATCGGCGAGCTGCACAGTATCAATGGACTGCCCTTGCCAGCGCTTGCTCCACATATCGAGGCGGTAGGCACGATGCTCGAGGCTAGCGCCGTAGCTCAGGCTGCCTCCCGAAACTCGGCTGTTTTGACGGCGTTCCGCGCGGAGTCGCGTGTTGGTTTCGCCGGCGTCGTAGCGAAGCTGGCGGTCTTCTTCGAGGGAGCTGTTCCCGGCAAATTTTGCGGCGCGGTTGGTAATTTGGTCCTGACTGGCCACTACCGTCCACTGTCCCCGGTCGTCAAAGCTTCGAAACCTTATGCCGCCAACCAGGGTGCGTTGGTCGCCCTCGGGAATGTAGCCCACGTTGTATAGTAGGGCATCGGAGGCATTGGAGTCGGCCGGATAAAGGGAATACCGGTCCCAGCCGCCAATGGCAATCAGGGTCAAGTCGCGTTTGCTGTCAATTTGATGCACCACGCGCACCTGGGCATCCTGGTAGGCGGGCAGAACAGGAATCTTAAAGAGCCTAAAGTAGTACTGGCTAAAAGAGTTGCGGGCACTTGCGGTGAAGCGGGTCTTTTTGCCGAGCGGACCCTCAACCGTAGCTCCGTAGTCGGTTTGACCCAGTGAAATGCGCATGCCCAGTCGGTCGGACCGTCCGTTGCGGCCTTCGAGGCTCAAGGTTCCGCTCAGCACATTGCCAAAGTTGCTTGCAAAGGCTCCAGTCTGAAGCGCAGCGCTTTGAACGTGGTCTAGGTTAATTAAACTAACGGCTCCCCCGCTAGCCCCCTGAATGGAGAAGTGGTTAATGGTAGGAATATCGATTCCATCAAATCGGTAGCCGTTCTCAGCAGGTGATCCTCCGCGGAGCGAAATGGCGTAGCCAAAACTGGGTTTGGGCAAAATCCCCGGGAAGGACTGAATCACCTTAGACAGGTCGAGCACGGCGCCAGGCATACGCTGCATTTCAGCCCATCCTATGGATTTTATGCTCAACGGCGACTCGTTGCTGCTTCGGAACGCGTCGGCAACTACTACGGCCTCGCCTAGCGTTTGGCTCTGCTCCACTTCGATGAGGATTTCATTGGGCTTCACCGCGTTAATCCACAGCTCGTGAATTGTGTTAACGTACTGACCGCCTTCATCGGCAATCCGGAGATTGGCCAAACCCGACGGAAGGTTCTCCAAGACAAAGCGGCCGTTGGCATCGGTCGTGGTGCGAAATTCTTGTATGGTCGGGCTCGTGGTAAGCAGAACCTGCCAACCCGCTGCTACGCTTGCTCCGCCCGCAAACACAACCTGTCCTTTAAAAACGGCCTGCCCGGGGAGCAATAAACTGGTGCTAAAAAGCAAAAATGCCCAAATCGAAAATTTCATTCCGCGAATTTAAGCGACTATCAGCCTTCATAATACCCGTAAACGTTGTGTTTTGCCCCTATTGGTTGGGCTGCCTGGAGTACGGTGTTGACCCTACTGGTTGTACTGCGTCATGGCAAAGGCCGGGCCGGCTAAAATATAGGACTCCAGCTGTGCTATGGCCCGTTCCATTCCCGGCCTGAGAAATTCCATCTCCTCGGGGGTCCAGCGTCCGAGCACAAAATCAACCTGCTGTCCTTTGGGAAAGTGCTGGCCGATTCCGATGCGTTGTCGAGCATAATCCGCGCTGCCAAGCACCTCCTGAATGTCCCTAAGGCCGTTATGCCCGCCGTCGGAGCCCTTGAGCTTGAGCCTCACATGGCCCACTGGTAGGGCAAGTTCGTCTACAACGACTATCAATTTCTCTAAAGGAACTTTTTCTTCTTCGAGCCAATACCGCACGGCCTTCCCGCTCAAATTCATGAACGTGCTGGGTTTAATGGCTACAATAGTCCGCCCTTTGATGCTGAACTGAGCACGATCGCCATAGCGCGACACCGCAAAGGATGCAGAATGACCTGCTGCCCATGCATCTAAAAGATCAAACCCAATGTTGTGGCGAGTACGGGCGTATTCAATGCCCGGATTCCCCAGCCCCACCACTAGGAACTTTTTCATTTATTCCGCACTTGCCTCTGCAGCAGGAGCTTCTTCAACAGCTGTTTCGTCGCCGCCGGTTTCGGCTACTGACGTACGCGACGAGGCGATAGAAACAACCACTGCATTGTCGGAATTCAGGATCTCGTAGAGTTTGCCGACTTTAATGTCAGAAACACGAATGGACTGGCCAATGCGCAGTTCGGTAATGTCGTGCTCGATGGCCGAAGGCAGCGCGTCAATAAGACCCTTAACCTTTAGGTTGCGGAGGGCCGACTTGAGCCTGCCGCCGCTGCGTACTCCCCGTGAATTACCCGTCAAAACAATGGGAACTAAGATGGTAACAGCCTTGCCGTCAATAACTTCGATGAAGTCTACGTGGGTCAAGGAGTCGTTGAGTACATGAAATTGCATGTCTTGAATTACAGCGTTGTAGGTCTTGCCGTCCAACTCAATGGAGGCCATGCGGGCCTCAGCGGTGTACACTAGACCGCGAAACGCGAGCATTGGAGCATAAAAGTGAATGGGCGCGTCACCGCCGTAAATGACGCAGGGAACGTGGCCCTGGTCGCGGAGTTGCTTGGCATACTTGGTGCCTAATTCGGTGCGGACGGTGCCTTGTAGGGTTACGGATTGCATAACTAAATAGATCGAGGATTAGAACAGAAAGTGGCCGCTGATGGACTCATTGGATTGAACCTTGCGCATCACCGCGGCAAAAAGAGGTGCTACACTGAGGACGCGGATTTTGTCGCTGGTCCGCTTCAGGGGTATGGTGTCAGTAATTACGACTTCTTGCAGTGCCGAGGCCTCAATGCGCGCAATGGCATCGCCCGACAGCACTCCGTGGGTGCAGTAAGCACTCACTGATTTGGCGCCTTCTTGCATGAGCATGTCGGCGGCCTTAGTTAGCGTGCCGGCCGTGTCAATCATGTCGTCAACCAGAATAACGTTGCGGCCTTTTACGTCGCCAATTACCGTCATCTTATCGACAATATTGGCTTTTTTGCGCTGTTTGTAGCAAATGACTACCTCCGCATCGAGCTGGTTGCCGTAGGCAGAGGCTCGCTTGGATCCTCCTACGTCGGGCGTGGCTATGGTTAGGTTGTCGAGGTTTTTGGCCTGAATGTCAGGAATAAAGACACTGCTGCTAAAAAGGTGGTCTACTGGCACTTCAAAAAAGCCTTGAATTTGGTCGGCATGAAGATCCATGGTCATTACTCGGGTTGCTCCGGCCGCCTCGAGAAGCTTGGCCACTAGCTTGCTAGTGATGGGTACTCGCGGCTTGTCTTTGCGGTCCTGGCGTGCGTAACCAAAATAGGGAATCACCGCCGTAATGTGACGGGCGGAGGCTCTTTTAGCCGCGTCAATCATCTGAAGAAGTTCAAAGAGATTTTCGGCCGAAGGCATCGTGCTTTGAATCAAAAAAACTCGACTTCCCCGCACGCTTTCTTCGAACCAAAGAACGTACTCACCGTCGCTAAAAGGCTGCATGCCCACCCTACCCATAGGCGTACCGTACTCCTTCGCAATCGCACTAGCGAGCGAGGCGGTGGCCGTTCCGGCGAAGAGTTTAGCGACAGGTTGCATCATAGTTTTCTTCAGGGGGTGCAAATGTACGAATTTAATGCGTAATTTGGCCTTCCCTTGCCCAGATGGCGGAATTGGTAGACGCGCACGACTCAAACTCGTGTTCCTCTGGAGTGCGGGTTCGATTCCCGCTCTGGGCACAAGGATTTTAGACAAATGGCTGATTTAAAAACCGAGAAATACGACGCAGCCTACCTGCGTATGGCGGCCGAGTGGTCTAAGCTCTCTCAATGCAAGCGCCGCCAGGTTGGAGCCTTAATCGTAAAGGGAAGAAGCATCATCTCCGACGGGTACAACGGAACGCCAAGCGGTTTCGAAAACTTTTGCGAAGACGAGCAAGGGTACACCAAGTGGTATGTGCTGCACGCAGAAGCGAACGCTATACTCAAAGTGGCCTCTACCACCCAATCCTGCGAAGGGGCAACCCTCTACCTTACCATGTCACCCTGCAGGGAATGCAGCAAGCTGATACACCAGGCCGGAATTCGCCGCGTGGTCTATGCCTCGGAGTACAAGGACCCTTCAGGGCTTGACTTTCTGCGCAAAGCGGGAGTAGCGTTGGTCCTGTCGCCCTTGCCAGGCTAATCGCTGACCCAGCTTTTTTTGGTGCGCCGTCGTGCATCGCCCAAAAGTTGATTCCAAAAAAAAAGCTATCCTATCGGATAGCTTCTCTTTTAGAGCTCTAAAAGAAAATTACTCAGCAGTCGCCTCCGCGCCTTCAGCAGCAACCTCTTCGGTAGCAGCAGCAGCAGTGGTGTCTTCAGTAACAGGCTCTTCAACCATTGTTGTATCCATCGTCTCTTCAACTACTGCTTCTTCAGCGGCGTTGCTACAGGCGGCGAAGGCAACGAGGGCCAGGGCGCTCAGAAAAAAGGTCACTTTTTTCATTTTGGGTCTTTGTTTTTTAATTGTTTAGGACTTCGAAATCCGATACAAAGGTAAGGCAATTTTTTACTCGCGCAAATTGATTCCACTAAATCGATTTTTTTAATAGCGTGATCATGGAGACCGAGGACTGGAGCCGATTTGCGAGTTCGCTTATGGCGCAACGAACTTGCTTCATGCTGTCTCTATCGCGCAAAGTAACCGTTTTATCGACTAAAGTTTGGTGATCAATCGTCACGCAAAAGGGGGTGCCAACCGCATCCTGACGGCGGTAGCGCTTGCCAATGGCGTCCTTCTCGTCAAGGGTCGCCTGAACGATCCAACGGAGCTCTTGGTAAACCTCCTGGGCGCATTCTGGCAAACCGTCTTTTTTAAGCAGGGGCAAAATGGCTACCTGGGTCGGTGCCACCTCATAGGGTAGCCGCAGTACCGTGCGGACCGAACCGTCTTCGAGGGTCTCTTCGTCTAGCGAAGTAGCCAGCACAGCCAAAAAGAGCCGATCCAATCCCAAGGAGGTTTCGACCACATAGGGAGTGTAGGACTCGTTGGTCTCTGGGTCAAAGTACTGCACCTTGCGGCCCGAAAATTCTTCGTGGCGGCTCAAATCAAAGTCCGTGCGAGAGTGAATACCCTCGAGTTCTTTGAATCCGAATGGAAAGTCAAACTCGATGTCAGAAGCCGCGTTCGCATAGTGGGCCAGTTTGTCGTGGTCGTGAAAGCGGTAGCGTTCCGAGCCGAGTCCAAGCGCAAGGTGCCAGCGCATTCGCGCGGACTTCCAATGCTCATACCACTGCATCTCGCTGCCTGGCCGCACGAAGTACTGCATTTCCATTTGCTCGAATTCACGCATTCTAAAAATAAACTGCCGTGCCACAATCTCGTTCCTAAAGGCCTTACCCGTTTGGGCGATGCCAAAGGGAAGCTTCATTCGGCCAGTTTTTTGAATATTCAAGAAGTTGACAAAAATTCCCTGAGCGGTCTCCGGGCGCAGGTAAAGCTCACTGGCGTCTTCTGCCACGGAGCCTACTTTGGTCGAAAACATAAGGTTGAACTGCCGCAACTCGGTCCAGTTGGCGCTTCCGCTGACGGGGCAGGTTATTTTCTCGTCGACGATTACTTGGCGTGCCTCCGCCAGGTCGCCAGCCTCCAGGGCGCGATTGAATCGAGACAGGGTCTCATCGGCCTTGGCCAGGTACTCCACTACGCGCGGATTCGTGCTTCGGTAAAGCGCCTCATCAAAGGAGGCACCAAACCGCTCCCGGGCCTTCACCACCTCTTTCTCGGCCTTTTGGCGAATTTTCTCTGAATATTCCTCGACCAAAACGTCAGCGCGGTAGCGTTTTTTGCTGTCTTTGTTGTCGATTAATGGGTCGTTGAAGGCATCAATGTGTCCGCTGGCGCGCCACACCGTTGGGTGCATAAAAATTGCGGAATCCAGTCCGACGACGTTGTCTTGCACCTGCACCATGGACTTCCACCAGTAGGTTCTCAGGTTGTTTTTGAGCATTACACCGTTTTGACCGTAGTCATAGACGGCGCTGAGTCCGCCATAGAGTTCGCTCGACTGAAAAATAAAACCGTACTCTTTGGCGTGGGCAATTACTCGTTTGAATGCTTCTTCGGGGCTCAGGATCGGCATGGCGATTTAGGATAATAGGGTGGGCAAATTGCTGGTAAACAACTTCACAGAAATGGCTAAAAGAATAATGCCAAAGACCTTCCGAAGCACATTGATTCCGTTTTTACCGAGTATTTGTTCCAGCCTCCGGGTATTTTTAAGCACCACGAAGACGAGGACTGAATTGATGAGAATTCCGATAATAATGTTTGCGATGGCGTATTCAGACCGTATGGAAATGAGGGTGGTGAGCGTTCCTGCGCCGGCAATCAAAGGGAATGCTATGGGTACGATGCTCGCGGATTCCGCTTCGGCGTCTTTGTAAATGCGCACTCCAAGGATCATTTCTAGGGCCAAAAAAAAGAGCACTAAAGAACCGGCTACCGCAAACGAAGCCACATCTACTCCAAAAAGCTTGAGAATCCCCTCGCCCACAAACAAAAACAAGATCATAATTACCGTTGCCGCGAGAGTGGCCTTCTCGCTTTGAATGTGGCCAACCCGGTTGCGCAGCGAAATGATGACCGGAATGCTCCCGATGATGTCAATCACGGCAAACAAGACCATTGTTACGCTCAGTATTTCAGAAAAATTAACCACCATGCAAAGGTAGTGCGTTGCCGGCGGAGCGGCTACTTTTGCGCTTGTGATCGCGATTGGTAGCACCCTATGTTCTGAAGAAGTTTTTGCGCATGCCTTCGTATGCGACCTGGGCAAGTGCCAAGGAGCATGCTGCGTGGAGGGTGACGCGGGCGCTCCCTTGCGCGAAGAAGAGCTCTTGGTGCTCGACCGGATTCGGCCTGCCTTGGAGCCTTTTTTGCGCCCGGAGGGTTTGGCAGCGCTTGCCGAGCAGGGCAACTATGTGCGCGATAGCGACGGCGAGTGGGTTACTCCTTTGGTGGCGGGCAAGGAATGCGCCTATGTGGTTTTTAAAGGCGGAACCTCGTTCTGCGGAATCGAGACGGCCCATCGCGCCGGCGTGGTGGACTGGCCCAAGCCATTGTCTTGCCATTTGTACCCCATAAGGGTGACCTCCTACAAGGCCTACGACGCCTTGAATGTGGACCATTGGAAGGTCTGCGAACCCGCGTGCAGCCTCGGAAAAGCGTTGAACGTTCCTGTTTTTCGTTTTTTGAAGAATTCGCTCATAAGAGCCTATGGTACAGAGTGGTACGAAGAAGCAGAGCAGGTGCACGAGGCCTTGGAGCAGGAGCGAAGCAGGGCCTAGGGCTTTGTTGAAAACTAAGGTGTAATGTTCAAATCTATGTCTTGCCCACGAGGGATGAGTTTACAACTTTTGTAATCTCCTAAATGGGCCCTGGGGTCTGGCTTTGACGAAGCAATAAACCAATATGTTGAAAGACAGTAAGATACAAAAATATAAATAGACAATGAGCAATACTACCAACGCTAACGAGCCGATACTCAGGGAGAACCCCAACCGCTTCGTGCTCTTCCCTATTGAGCACAACGACATCTGGGATATCTACAAAAAAGCAGAGGCCAGCTTTTGGACTGCAGAAGAAATTGACCTGCACCAAGACGCCAGCGATTGGGAAAACAAGCTGACCGAAGAAGAACGCTACTTCATCAAGCACATTCTTGCGTTTTTTGCCGCATCTGACGGCATCGTGAATGAGAATTTAGCCGAAAACTTCGTCAATGAGGTTCAGTATACCGAGGCAAAATTCTTCTACGGATTCCAAATTATGATGGAGAACATTCACAGCGAGACCTACTCCCTGTTGATTGATACCTACGTGAAGGATCCGGCTGAGCGCCACCAGCTCTTCAATGCAATTGACAATTTTGAGGCTATTAAAAAGAAGGCCGACTGGGCCCTTCGTTGGATTAAGTCACCCTCTTTTGCGGAGCGTCTCGTAGCCTTTGCCGCCGTGGAAGGCATCTTCTTTAGCGGTTCGTTTTGCTCCATTTTTTGGATGAAGAAGCGCGGCTTGATGCCGGGATTGACCTTCTCCAACGAGTTGATTAGTCGCGACGAGGGCATGCACTGCGACTTTGCGGTTCACCTTCACAACCAGCACTTGGTGAACAAGGTTCCCAAGGAGCGCATTAAGCAAATCCTACTAGAGGCTCTTGACATTGAGCGCGAATTCATAACCGAATCATTGCCCGTTGACTTGATTGGAATGAACAGCCGCTTGATGGTTCAGTACCTAGAGTTTGTGACGGATCGCCTTCTGGGCGAGCTGGGTTGTGACCGCGTGTTCAACAGGGAGAATCCCTTTGACTTCATGGACATGATTTCCCTTGAGGGCAAGACGAACTTCTTTGAGAAGCGTGTGTCGGACTACCGCAAGGCTGGCGTTGGTGCAGAGGCCGAAACCAATGCCAACACTTTTTCTTTTGAATCCGATTTCTAATACCCCTACACCAGCATGATGCATGTTCTAAAGCGTGACGGACGCAGGGAAGCCGTAAAGTTTGACAAAATCACGGCCCGTGTTCAGAAGCTTTGCTACGGCCTAAGCCCTTTGGTTGACCCGGTGGCAGTAGCCCACCGCGTGATCGAGGGTCTTTATGACGGAGTTACCACCAGTGAGCTCGACAGCCTTGCCGCCGAAATCTCGGCGTCAATGACCGTGCGCCACCCCGACTTCGCCCAGCTCGCTGCGCGGATTGCAGTCAGTAACCTGCACAAGAACACCAACAAGTCCTTCTCGGAGACGATGCGGGCCATGCACCAGTTTGTAAACCCCAAGACGGGTCAGGCTGCTCCGCTCATCGCCGACGACGTAATGGAAATCGTTGAAAAAAACGCCGAATTACTCGACTCATTGGTGATTTATGACCGAGACTTTAGCTACGATTATTTTGGCTTCAAGACCCTCGAGCGGTCCTACCTGCTTCGCACGAACGGCCGCATCGCGGAACGCCCGCAGCAGATGCTCCTTCGCGTGTCGCTAGGCATTCACAAAGAAGACATTCAAGCCGCAATCGAGACCTACGACGGCATGTCGCGCGGACTCTACACGCACGCCACTCCGACCCTGTTTAACGCAGGCACGCCAAAGCCCCAGATGTCGAGCTGCTTCTTGCTGCAAATGGCAGACGACAGCATCGACGGCATTTATGATACCCTCAAGCAGACTGCCAAAATCTCCCAAAGCGCTGGTGGAATTGGTCTTAGCATCCACAATGTGCGTGCGACAGGATCCTACATACGCGGAACCAACGGCACTTCAAACGGACTCATACCCCTGCTTCGGGTGTTCAACGACACCGCCCGCTACGTAGATCAAGGAGGAGGCAAGCGCAAAGGATCTTTTGCGGTCTACCTGGAGCCCTGGCACGCCGATATTTTTGATTTTTTGGACCTCAAGAAAAACACGGGCAAAGAGGAGCTGCGCGCCCGCGACTTGTTCTATGCCATGTGGATTCCCGACCTGTTTATGGAGCGGGTAGAGGCCGACAGCGATTGGACCCTAATGTGCCCCAACGAGTGCCCAGGGCTCTATGACACCTATGGCGAAGATTTTAACGCCAAGTACCTAGCCTATGAACAGGCCAGCAAGGGCCGTCGGGTCATCAAGGCCCGTGAATTATGGACCAAGATCCTCGAGAGCCAAATTGAGACTGGAACTCCCTACATGCTCTACAAGGACGCAGCCAATGCCAAGTCCAACCAAAAGAACCTAGGGGTAATTCGTTCTTCTAACCTCTGCACCGAGATCATGGAGTACACCGCTCCCGACGAAATCGCGGTGTGCAACCTGGCCTCCATCGCCCTGCCGAAGTATGTAGACAACGGAGCCTTTGACCACCAAATGCTCTACGATGTCGTGTACAAGGTGACGCACAACCTCAACGACGTAATTGATCAAAACTACTACCCGGTTCCGGAGGCTCGCAATTCCAATTTGCGCCATCGCCCAGTGGGCTTGGGAGTGCAGGGTTTGGCAGATGCCTTCATCAAGCTGCGCTTGCCCTTCACTTCGCCCGAGGCGCGCCAGCTCAACAAAGACATTTTTGAGACCATTTACTTTGCTGCGGTGACGGCGTCTTGCGACATGGCCAAAAAGCATGGTCACTATGAGACGTTTAAGGGTTCGCCAATGAGCGAAGGCCTCTTTCAGTTCAATTTGTGGGGCGTGACCGAAGACCAACTCAGCGGTCGCTGGGATTGGAAGGCCTTGCAAAAGGAAGTGGTCAAGCACGGAGTGCGAAATTCCCTGCTTGTGGCACCCATGCCTACGGCATCAACCTCGCAGATTTTAGGGAACAACGAGTGCTTCGAGCCCTACACGAGCAACCTCTACACGCGTCGAGTGCTTTCGGGCGAATTCATCGTGGTAAACAAGCATCTGCTGATCGACTTGGTCAAGCTTGGTTTGTGGAACGATGACCTAAAGAACGCCATCATGGCCAACAATGGCTCGGTTCAGGCGATTGACGGCATTCCCGACAACATCAAAGAGCTCTACAAGACGGTTTGGGAGCTCTCGATGCGCGACATCATTGACATGGCAGCAGACCGAGGAATTTTTATTGACCAGTCGCAGTCGCTCAACTTGTTTGTGGAATCCCCCAACATGGGAAAGCTCACTTCGATGCACTTCTATGCATGGAAGAAAGGCCTTAAAACGGGTATGTACTACCTGCGTACCAAGGCGGCCTCTGCAGCGATTAAGTTCACGGTGAAGAAGCGAAGCCAATCTGCCCCTGAGTTAGAGGCATTCAGCGAGGTCGAGTCCATTAAGGCAGCACAAGAGGCACTGGCCGCGATGGAACTTCCTGAGGTCAAGGCCTACAGTTCCGAAGAAGTCATCGCCTGTTCTCTGGATGATCCGGAGAACTGCGAGGCCTGCGGATCCTAGCGAAATAGGTTTTTGGCCGGCCTTGTCGGGATAATTTGGACCTTGGTTTTTTTTGTCTTAGGTATTGTTTATGAGGAATTTGTGTACCTTAGAACATCCTAAATTGAGACACCTATGCCTACTGACCCAAACAAGCTTGACAAGGAGAACATTCGCGAGAAGCATCGCTTAGAGGAGGAGAAGCACAATAAGGCTGCAGAAACCACCTCTATGGTGGTGCTTGTGTTGATTCTCGGAATTGTTGGAACCCTAGCCTATTTCTTGAGCAACTGAGTGCCACGGCGTACCTTCGCTGAGCATGAAGCGTTGGACCACGTGGCTTGGAGGCGGCTTAGGATGGGCGCTTGGTGGGCCCGTTGGGGCCCTACTTGGGGCAGCCCTTGGCAATGCCCTCACTGATTTTTGGTCCAAAGACCCCCGCGGCGCGGCCGTAACCTCGGCGGAGCGCGATTTTCACGCTTCTCTTTTGGTGCTGGCCTCGATGGTAATCAAGGCAGACGGCAAGGTGGACCAGCGCGAGCTCAGCTATGTTCGGGAGCAGTTTCGGCAGTGGTTTGGTGCCGACCGAGCCAATGAGGCCTTCAATTTTTTTAAGCAAGTGGTGCGGGAGCAGCCCGCCCTCACGACCCTCTGCGCGGAGGTGCGTCGCCACATGAGCCTTCAAGGTCGGATTCAAATCGTGGGCTTCCTGTTTGGCTTGGCCCAGGCCGACGGGGCAATTCAGCCCTCTGAGCGCCAAGTAATCGCCCGCATCGCCCAGTATTTAGGAATCGGGCAGGCAGACTTTCAAAGGCAGGAGCTCTTGCACGGTTCGGCTGAACAACGCCTTGACCCCTACGAGGTGCTGGGACTGAGCCCGAGTGCTAGCGATTCCGACCTAAAATCGGCCTACCGAAGGCTGGTAAAAAAGTACCATCCCGACGCACTGCAGGGCATGGGTGAAGACGTTGTCAAAGAGGCCGAGGCAAGTTTTAGGCAAATTCAGTCTGCCTACGAAGAACTTTGCAAGGCCCGCGGCATTAAGTAGGTATGGACTTTAGAGAACCCATACGGGCCGAACTGGCTCAATTTAATCGTGAGTTTCCGGAGGCCTTTCGGTCTAATGTGGCGCTTTTGGACCTGATTCTGCGCTATGTGGTGCGGCAAAAGGGCAAACAACTTCGGCCGTCTTTGGTTTTTTTAATGGCTAAGGCCCACGGCGAGGTTGATGCGCGCAGCTACCGCGGGGCTACTTTGGTGGAGCTCATGCACACGGCGACCTTGGTGCACGACGACGTGGTTGATGAGTCGGCCGTTCGCCGCTCGATGTTTTCAATCAACGCCCTTTGGAAGAATAAGATTGCAGTCTTGGTTGGCGACTACATGCTCTCTCGGGTGCTCCTGCGGGCGGTGGAATCGGGCGACTACGACCTTCTTCGCATGGTGAGCACTGCGGTGCGGGCCATGAGCGAGGGCGAACTTCTTCAAATCGAGAAGGCACGGCGTCTGGACATTGACGAGTCGGTCTACTACGACATCATACAAAAAAAGACGGCCTCCCTCATGGCCTCCTGCTGCGGGGTTGGCGCGGCATCGGTGGGTGCGAACGACGCCTTGATTCAGAGGGCTGAGGCCTTTGGCAACGCGCTGGGTATGGGATTTCAGATTCAAGACGACCTACTGGACTACCAGGCTTATGGATCAAGCGGCAAGCCAGCGGGCATTGACGTTCGCGAGCAAAAAATGACGCTCCCCCTGATTTTTGCCCTTCAGCAGGCAGAGCCCAAGACCAAGCGCGAGCTAATGCGAATCGTGCGGCGCAAGTCCAACGATCCGGAGAGCATCAGGACTCTTATGACCGAAGTCGATCGCCTGGGTGGCCTGGCTTATGCTTGCGAACGCAGAAACGCCTTTCTCGACCAAGCTAGAGCCATCCTGTCGGATTTTGCCCAGAGCGATGCCCGTACTGCACTCGATTCCTTGATCGATTTTGTGGGCCAGCGGGCCAAATAATTCCTACCTTCATCCGTCCTATGGGATTGATTTCGCCTACCACTATTGACCGCATTCTTGACGCCGCGCGCATCGAGGAGGTTGTTGGGGAATTCGCTACACTCAAGCGCAGCGGCAGCAGCTTCAGGGGCCTTAGTCCCTTTACTCAAGAGAAGACGCCGTCGTTTTATGTGGTTCCGTCCAAGGGCATTTTTAAGTGTTTTTCGTCGGGTAAGGGCGGCTCAGTAGTTACTTTTTTGATGGAGCACGAGAAGCTTACCTACCCCGACGCGCTTCGCTGGCTGGCCAAGAAGTACAGCATCGAAATCGAAGAAGAAGAGACGAGTCCTGAGCAGGAAGCCGTTCGCGACCGCCGCGAGAGCATGTTTGCAGTCAATGCCTTTGCGCTCAAGCAGTTCAGTGAATGGATGTGGAACGACGACCAGGGTCGGGCCGTGGGCCTTGCCTATTTCAAAGAGCGCGGCTTTAGCGAAGAAACCATCCGAAAATTTGAACTCGGATTTCACCTTGACGGGCGCAATAGTTTTGCTAAAAGTGCCGAGAAAGAGCGCTTTCTTCCGGAGTTTGTCGAGGCCACCGGGCTTTGCATTAAGCGTGAATCAGGCGACTTAATCGACCGGTTTTGGGGTCGAGCGATGTTCCCGATTCACTCGCTTAGCGGCCGGGTTGTGGGCTTTGGCGGCCGGGTTCTTCGCAACGATGCCAAAACTGCGAAGTATCTAAATAGCCCAGAATCAGAGGTTTATCATAAGTCTCAGGTGCTTTATGGGCTCTTTCAGGCCAAGCAGGCCATCAGCAGGGCCAATAAGGTATACCTCGTGGAGGGCTACACCGACGTAATCAGCATGCACCAGGCGGGAGTGCATAATGTGGTCTCCTCAAGCGGAACCTCCCTCACCCTCGAGCAAATCCGACTGGTGAAGCGCCTTACCGAGCACGTGACCCTGCTCTACGATGGCGACAAGGCGGGCATCAAGGCGTCGTTTCGCGGAATCGATTTGCTCCTTGAAGAAGGCATGTATGTGCGCGCGGTGCCCTTGCCTGCCGGCGAAGACCCGGACTCCCTTGCCCGCTCGATGGACGCAGAGTCCTTAAATACCTTTTTGGCGGCAAATGAAGTAGATTTTATGCGCTTTAAGGTGGAGGCTTTGACCGAAGACGGCGCAGACCAAGACCCGATTCGGCGCGCAGAAATTGTGCGCGACGTGCTGCAGTCCGTGGCTAAAATTCCCAATGCCATCCTGCGCGAAGTATATCTGCGCGACAGTGCCCAAAGACTGGGAATGGAGGAGCGCAGCCTCTACGCCGAGATGGATCGCATTCGAGGGGCAGAATTGCGCAACAACGCTCCAAGGCGCGGGGACCAGGATTCCTCCAACGATTCCCCCAGCATGGTCCTGCAGCCGCCGCAGGCTCCCCGACCCTTGGCGGTAGAAGAGGCCTTGGTCAGGGTACTGCTTCAGTTTGGGAGCGCGCGCGTGAAGTGGAATGGCCCCGACGGACTGGAACAGGAAGACGCTTCGGCGGCCCTTATTTTAGATGATTTAAGCGCAGACGAGCTTGAATTTAGCCATTTGCCCTTCCAGGCCCTGTACGCTGAAATGCTTGCCGTTTGGCAGTCCGAAGAGCGGATTCTGGGCCCAGAACACTTTGTGCGCCACGCGGATCCAAGCATGGCCTTAACCGCCGCAGAGTGCCTAACCGAACGGCACCAGCTGGCTAATTGGTCTCGCAAAAACATCTACATCGGAGAATTGGAGGACCAACTTTCCCTCCACGTGTACGAATGCCTCTTGCGTTTTAAAGAATATCGCCTCGAGGACCGCATTAAGACCGCCCTGGTGGAGCTCTCGACCCTCACCGACGAGGACGCACGCGACGCCAAATTGGTTGAGTTTATGCGTATTCAAACGCTTCGCAACAGCCTTCGAGCCGAACTTCAGCGAGTCGTATGAACATCCCGCCACGCCCTTCTTGGGGTATTCGCTTGATTGCCCGCACCCTTGCCGCCTTCGGCACCGCCTATATTTTGCCCAGTGTCGACCTTGATCAGTTTACCACTGCGATTTGGCTCGCGGTCTTGCTTGCGCTACTCAACAGCACCCTCAGGCCGCTGCTGATCCTACTGACCATTCCCCTGACGGTTTTTTCATTCGGACTTTTTTTGCTGGTCATCAATGCCGGGTTGGTCATGCTCGCCAGCGATTGGGTCGAAGGATTCGGCGTAGGCGGATTCTGGTCGGCTATGGCATTCAGCCTGCTCTACTCGACTATTTCGAGCCTGCTAGAGGGCCAGTGGATGCTGCGCGTAATGCGCGCGCGCCGCCGACCTTTTTAATTTGCTTCGGGCCCCTCGGAGTTAGACTGTCCAACTACTCCGCCCGCGATAATGTACTTCATGATGTCGCCTGTTTTGCCGCTCAGGGGCTCCACATAGCTCGACGGAACAATGAACATTTCGCCCATTATAGTCAGGGCAAGAGGAACATAAACCATGACGAAGC
This sequence comes from Flavobacteriales bacterium, assembly GCA_002737315.1. GTDB lineage: Bacteria > Bacteroidota > Bacteroidia > Flavobacteriales > Schleiferiaceae > TMED14. Next base: position 7,352 of record NSIH01000006.1, on the reverse strand, counting down.
CTTCGGGGGCGTTGCCCAGCTCCTTAAGGGTGTCGTCGGTCACAAAGCCGACTTTGCGCACTTCGTTGTTGGGCGACATGCGCACCAGCACGGCAAATTCAAATCCCTTTTTTTTGCCGGTGAGGCTCTTCATCACGTCTTTGCTTGAGCTGTAGACGAGCTTGACTAGGGGTAGCTTTTCGAGCAGGCCGTCCAAGAGCTTGACCAGGGGATTCTTCACGGCAAAATTGCCCAAAAATCCGATTAGCGTAATACTGACCAGCAGGGTAATCAGCCCAAGCCCAGGAAAATCAAAGGGTAAAATCGAGTCCAAGGTGCTCAGTGCCCAAAAAAGTACGTAGCCGGTCAGCGCCAGAGGCGTGGTAAACAAAAGGCCCTGAATAAAGTAGTTAAAGAGTCGATTTTTCATAGGGTGGGGTAATTAGCACGGATTTTTTTGGGTAGGCCTGCCAGGACCAAATTGTAGGATTGTCGAATCCAGGCGGTAAGGGTGCGCGTCGGGGCGCTTCCGTCAAGGCGTACGGCGCTCCAGTGAACCGGGCTCATGTGAGAAGCACGTTCCAGGCAGGGATACTCGGCCCGCAGGTCGTCGAGTTCTTCTGGTGGAAACTTAAGGGCCATCCCCACCGGTTCGGGCTCGTCCAGCGGAATGATGGCAAACATCTTCCCGGCTACCTTGAGCACAAGATGGTCGGGTCCAAAGGGAGTGGTGACCTCTGCTTGGGGCAGTTCGGCTGCGTAGGAAAGGGCTTCGTCTCGGGTCACGGCACTAAAGTTCGTGTACTGGATCCCAAAAGTGCTGACTAAAGTTTTGAATTTGGTCGTCTTCAACAGCAATTCCCTCGGCCTCGAGCTGCTGCTGCATGGCGGTGAAGCCGCCAAAATGATGCTTGCCCGTGAGGAGTCCGACTCGATTGACAACACGGTGCGCGGGTACCTCGGGCAGGCTATGTGCGGCGTTCATGGCATAGCCCACGGTGCGGGCGCTCTGTGCACTGCCCAAGTATCGGGCGATGGCTCCGTAGCTGGTGACGCGGCCGGGCGGAATCTGAAGTACCACCGCGTAGACGCGCTGAAAGAAGTCGAGTTCGGGCGCGGCCAGGGTCATTTAAAGCGAAACTTTAGGTAGGTAATGAGCTTACCTTTTTTTAAAAATATGCGCTCGTAGTAGGTTTGGCAGGCAAAGGCTGCGTGCTGGGGCTCGGACTGCAGCTGAAGGTAAACGTCGTGGCAGCTTTCGAGCACTTCATGACCCTGTATGGCTAGAATTCCAAGAAGGTATCCGTGCAAAAATTCGCTGTCGGTCTTGAGGTGAAGCAGTCCGCCTGGCTTGAGAAGGCGCTGGTATCGCTCAAGAAACGTCGGGTTTACCATGCGGTGCTTGGTGCGCTGGTACTTGATTTGCGGGTCGGGGAAGGTGATCCAGAGTTCGTCTATTTCGCCCGGAGCGAAGGCATGCTCAATCCATTCGATGCGGGTGCGCAGAAATCCAACCTGCTTTAGGCCAGAATTTTGGGCTTCTTCGGCGCCTTTGCACATTCGCGCTCCTTTGATGTCGATGCCGAGGTAGCTCTTGTGGGGCTCGAGCCGCGCAAGAGCGAGGGTGTATTCGCCGTGTCCGCAGCCCAATTCTACCACCAAGGGGCGGTCTGATTTAAAGAAGTCCGTCTTCCATGCTCCGCGCAATGGCAGGCCGTTTAATATTTCGTCTTTGCTCGGCTGCACCGCATGGGGCATTGCGTCCAGCTTTGCAAACTTGGCGAGTTTGCCCTTACCCATTTTTCAAAGGTAGGACTGCTCTGAGCTTGGTTGCAGGTCAAGCAGGCGAGCTTGCAGGTTGCGTTCGCCGCGGAATTCGTTCCACGTGAGCTGAAAGGCTACGTCAACCAATCCCTCGGGGATGGGGTCGTCGCCCCATTGAAAGTAGATTCCGCGCAAACTGCGTTGCCGAAAGGGGTCCATGAGGTCAACCTGAAGGTGTTCGCCCTGTGCTCCAACCTTTTTAGTGTGGGCTAATTCAATGGCTTTTATGCCCCAGACGGGAGCCGGGTTGCCTACGCCAAAGGGTTCGAGCCGGTCCTGCATCTGAAGCAGGCGTGGGCTGACTTCGTCGATGCGCAGCACTACGTCGATTTCAATTTGCGGGTGGCGCATGGCTTCGGGCCATCCGGCCTCCACGGCGAGGTTCATGGCCTTGCGAAAGGCTACCAGGTTCTCTGGCTTGCAGGTCATGCCGGCGGCCGCTTTATGGCCCCCAAACTGTATGAGGTGGCCGCTTGCTTCTTCGAGGGCGGCATAGAGGTCCAGGCCAGGAGCACTGCGTGCACTACCCGACAGTACTCCTTCGTGCTGGGTGAATGCCACCACGGGTCGGTAGAAGCGTTCTGCAACCCGCTGCGCAATCAGGCCCACAATACCCTTGTGCCAGTCGGGGTGGTACAGCACCAAGGCAAGATCGTCGGCGAAATCCAGGGTCATTTCTTCGGCCATTTCAAGGGCTTGGTCAACCATGTGCCGTTCTGTGCTTCGCCGGGTCGTGTTGAGGTCCTGCAAATCCTGGCTGTACTGATCAATGGGGATGCGGTCGGTGGCGATTAAAAGGTTTACCGCCCGGAGCCCGTGGTCCATGCGTCCTGCAGCATTGATTTTTGGGGCAATATTGAAGATAAGGTCCCGGGTGCTGACGGGCCCTCGGCGCTCGCCAAGCAGGGCCTGCAGGGCGGGGCGGGGCTTGCTGTTGAGCAGCTCCAATCCCCCTATCAGCCAGCGGCGATTGAGACCAACCATCGGAACCATGTCGGCGGCTACGCTCAAGGCAAGCAAATCAAGGTGAACGTCGAGCTCCGAGGGATCCAGTCCTGCCGATTGGTAGGCACTGCGCCAGAGCAAGAAGCCCACGCCGCAGCCGGAGAGGTAGTGATGACCAAAATTGCAGTCGGCGCGAAGCGGGTCGAGCACGGCAAGGGCATTGGGCAAACGGTCTTCGGGCTGGTGGTGGTCGGCGACAATAACGTCGATTCCGAGAGAGACGGCGTAGTCAACCTCGTCAAAGGCTTTGACGCCGCAGTCTAAGGCAACCAAAACTCGAGCGCCAAGTTCTGCCGCTCGGTCAATCCCAGCCTTCGAGAGGCCGTAGCCTTCTCGGTAGCGGTCGGGTATGTACGGCTCAATAAGCCAGCCTCCGGCGCGAAGGGCCATGGTGCCGAGCGAAACGGCGGTGGTTCCGTCGACGTCGTAGTCGCCAAAGAGAAGCACCAATTCGCCTTGAGCGCGGGCAAGGGCCAAGCGTGCGGCCGCTTCGGGCATGCTCGCCATCTCGAGCGGGTTCACCTCCTGGGTGTCGGTTCCCAGGGTCCATGTACGGACCTCTTCAATGGTCTTAAATCCCCGAAGGGCAAGAAGTTCGGCCATGGGGCGGTCCATGTGGGCCTCTAGTGCACCTACTGCCGTTGCTTCGGGCTTTGGCGGCAGGGACCAGCGCTTGCGTCGGTCTAAGCTCATGGCTCCTCGCGGCGTTGCGCCTGATAGATTGCGGCCTGGTGCTGCACCGAGTACCGGTGCACGAGTTCAAAAAAGGCCCTCACGTACTTGGGGTCAATTCCGATATCCTTGGCCTGAGCCTCGCGCTGCTCGAGCATATTGATCCATCGATCCATCTGAAATACACTGGCTCCGATCTCCAGTTTGCGCTGCGCTAGTCGCTCCACGATTTGCTGCCGGTTTTGAAGCAGCTCCACGAGTTGGGCATCAATAAAGTCCAGGCCCTCGCGGTCGGCACTCAGGCTAGTCAGGATTGCCTCAGGATCGGCTCGTTCGAGGTAGTTCGCGAGGCGGTCGAGCAGGGCACTCAGTCGAGCTGGGGTAATCTGCTGCGCGGCGTCGCTCAGGGCATCGTCGGGGCTTGGGTGAATTTCTATCATCAGCCCGTCGAGGGCCAAGTCCATGGCAATCTGTGCAACGGACTCCACAAGGTCGCGCTGGCCTGCAATATGGCTGGGATCGCAAAAAATGGGAAGGTCTGGAGCATGCCGCCGCAGTTCAAAGGTTAGCTCCCAGCGCGGGTCGTTGCGGTAGGGTTCCGGATTGGCGGTAAAGAACCCTCGGTGCACGGCAGCCAAGTCGCTTGAGCCGAGTTTGTCGAGCCGTTCGAGTGCGCCAATCCATAGGCCCAGGTCGGCATGAATAGGGTTTTTAACGAGCACTGGAATATTAGCGCCTTTTAGGGCCTCGGCGATTTCTTGCACATAAAAGGGGCTCACGGTGGTGCGGGCGCCCAACCAAACGGCGTCGGCCTTCGCTGCCAGTGCGCGCTCCACGTGCTGGGGGTTTCCGACCTCCACCACAAAGGGTAGGCCAACCTCGGCACGCATAATTTGCAGCCACTCTAGGGCGTTGTAGCCTGCGCCTTCGAAGGTTCCAGGGCGGGTTCGCGGCTTCCAAACTCCTGCCCTAAAAAGCAGGGTGCGCCCGTCTGCCTTGAGCGCACGGGCCGTTTCAAGCACCTGTTCCAAGGATTCGGCCGAGCAAGGCCCCGCTATAACCCATGGCTCCCCAATTTGCGGACTCCAATGGCCAAAGGGGCGTTGGCGGCGTGCAGCGGCACTCATTCGTTTTCTGTTTTTAAGGGCACTTTGGCGCCCTCTATGATAACCACGAGTTCGCCACGCGGTTCGGTCAGGCTAAAGTAGGCCTGCAGCTCTGCGGCGCTGCCGCGGTGGTAGGTCTCATGAATCTTGCTGAGTTCGCGCACCACGCACATACCGCGGTCTGCTCCGAGCCATTCCACCACTTCACCCAAGAGCTTGCGCAAGCGATGCGGAGACTCATAGGCTACGATGGTCCGCGCCTCGTCGCGCCAGGTTTGTATGCGCGTTTGCCGTCCTTTTTTTTGCGGAACAAAACCTTCAAAAACAAAACGGTCGCAGGGGAATCCGCTGGCGACCAGGGCAGGAATAAGTGCGGTTGGGCCGGGCAAAGCCTCGACAACCAGCCCCGCTTGGATGCAGGCGCGAACCAGCAAAAAACCCGGATCGCTGATTCCTGGGGTGCCCGCATCACTGGCCAGGGCGACGTGCTTGGAGCTGGCCTCGACCAGCTTGACCAATGCCTCGGTGTGGGCGTGCTCGTTGTGCATGTGGTAGGAACGGAGCTTGGCCTCTAAGCCCAGCAGTTTTAAAAGCTTGCCCGTCGTGCGGGTGTCTTCGGCAAGAACCAAGTCGGCCTCTACCAGCGCCACTTTGGCACGCTCGGTAATATCCCCCAGGTTGCCCAAGGGGGTCGGCACCAGTACTAGTTTGCCCATTTAGTCAAACCGGGCGTAGACCAGTTTCAAGAAGCGTTCTGCCACGTCGGGGCAGGCGCTCCAGTCGTACTCGGGCTGCAGGGCTTCGACAATGAACGTTTCGCACTCCGATTTGGACTCGAGGGTCGAGAGGTAGGCCACAACACGCTGGTAGTCGTGGTCGTCTCCGCCAAAAAGACTTTTGACAAAGGCCAATCGGTCGTTTAGCCCCGCATTCAGAGAGGCGTAGCTGGAATTCACTGACCGCTGCGGACCCCTTGGCTGCTCGCTTGCTGCGGGTGCAGAGGGGGTCTGTGGTTCGGGCTGCGTCTGCATTGATAGGGTTGCGGACTCCTGCTCGAGCTCGTAGGGAGACTCTTGCACCGAATCGGCAACGGGCTCCAAGACAGCCTCCATCATGGACGGCTCTTGGCTCGCGGGCTCTTGGCTTGCGGACTCTTGGCTTGCGGACTCTTGGCTCGCGGGCTCTTGGGCGAGGGCCTCAACGCGCAGGGCCACCGCAGCGGCCAGGGCAGCTTCGGCATCGGCCTGGGCCTGGGCAAATTCTGCCTTGGCTGTGGCTTGAGCCTCCTCCTGAGCCTTGGCTAGGGCCGCGTGGGCCGCGGCAAACTGCACCTCGGCCTCGGACTGAATCGATTGAAGGGCAGCCCGCAGTTTGGATTGATGAGCAAGCAACAGAAGGGATTCTAGTTCGCGCAACTGCGCATCACTGGCTACCTCGGATTGAAGCGAAAGGGAAAGGCCAGAAAGGGCCGAATTTAGGTCGATGCTCATGGTTGAAAGCCGTAGTTTTGCAGAAGTGGAAAAGTACGAAATGTTCCAAGAGCGCGCGCCCCGATTTGGGCACATTGAGGTAATCGCTGGCTCCATGTTTTCAGGCAAGACGGAGGAGCTCATTCGCCGGCTCAAACGCGCCCAGATTGCGCAACTAAAAGTCCTGATTGTTAAACCAATAACCGACAACCGCTTCGCCGAAAACGAGGTGGTAACCCATGACCAGGCGCGCATGAATGCCCTTGCGGTAGCATCCGCACGAGAAATTATAGCCCTAGCGAGCGAGGCGGATGTCGTTGGAATTGATGAAGCCCAGTTTTTTGACATGGACATCGTGGCCGTAGCCAACGAGCTGGCCAATGCCGGCAAGCGCGTGGTTCTGGCTGGTCTAGACATGGATTACCACGGCGAGCCCTTCGGCCCAATGCCCAACCTGATGGCCGTGGCGGAGTTTGTTACCAAGGTGCATGCCGTCTGCGTGCGAAGCGGAGAGCTGGCCAATTACTCCCACCGGCTCACTGCCGACCCCAACCGGGTTATGCTGGGTGACCGACGAACCTACGAGCCCCTGTCGAGGGCGGAATTTGTTCGCGAACGACGCAGCACCAAGTAGGAGCATGACCCCGGCGCAATGGACCCTAGCCCAACTGGCCTCCCTGATTGGGGCCAAGCTGCATTCGACCCAGCCCGACCGGATCGTTCGCAGAATGGCCAGCGATTCGAGAACGATGCAGACCGAGCCTGCACTGTTTTGGGCCCTAACCACCGCCTCGGGCGACGGGCACCGGCACCTCGAAGAAGCTTTGGAACGCGGCTGCCTAGCCGCGGTAGTATCGACGCAAGGATGGGCAGACCATCCTGTTGCCGGCCTCGACGTCTTGGTGGTCGACGACGTTTGGACGGCACTCTACCTGCTGGCGGCAGCCCATCGAGCCGCATTCACCGGAACCGTCGTGGCCATAACCGGCTCCAACGGCAAGACCAGCGTCAAGGAACAGCTTGCCCACCTGATGGCGGACCCCAGAGCAGTACGCAGCCCACGCAGTTATAATTCCAAGCTCGGCGTACCCTTATCGGTACTTCAGTTCCCCTTAGACGCATCGATTTGGCTCGTTGAGGTGGGTATTTCGGAGGCTGGCGGCATGGCGCGCTTCACCCCTTGGCTCAAGCCCACGCACGGAATTTTCACCGGAATAGGCGACGCCCACGACGAGGGTTTTGCCAGCCGAGCGCAGAAGCTTCGCGAGAAACTTTCACTTTTTGAGGGCCTAACTGC
>NSIH01000051.1 GCA_002737315.1 Flavobacteriales bacterium | reverse complement strand
AGCCTAACGCGCTGCAGCTGCATTTGCGTGCTTAAATGCCCGCCGTCGGGCTGTGCTGCGGTCCAGTCGCCGCTGCCTCGTATTTGCCCACCTCCCATGCTAAGGAGGGCATTTTTAAAGCTAAAGTTGAGTCCGCGCCCAAGAACGTCGGCCTGAACGTCGGCCAGATGAAGGTCTTGGTAGTGAACGCGGTTCGCGCGGATTTCTAGCCGATAGGGGTCATTGAATTCCGGATCCTCGGGGTTGGTGGGGCCGGTCCAGAGGCCGTTCCAGACTTCAGATTCAATTAATTCGCTGGCATTGAGCTGTTTGCACCGAATCTGAAGGTCGTGGGCCATTCCCAAGTCGTTTAAGGCATTGCGCACGGTTCCATTAACTATCGCCTCGGACCTTCCCAGTGCGATGCTCCAGTTCTTGAGGTTTAGGTCCTGCCCGTCGAGCTGAACTTCGCCTCCGCGCACTTCAAGGGGCATTTTGTTGCCCTGCGGACGCCATTGCCCCGGGCTAAACGCAAGCCTTCCCGACCACATTCCGCCCCAAACGCCCTTGCTGCCCAGCTCGTCAAGATTGGCGTAGTGCTGACGGAATCCGACGGTTCCGTTGGCGCTTCCGCTGGATTCTTCCCAAGTTTCTATGCCTACCCAGCTCAGGAATTCTGAGGTTGCCAGGTTTGCGGTTCCATCAAAGCTCAGGTCGGGTGCCTCGAAGTTGCTCCATTTAAAGAGGCCCTTGATTTGGCTTGCCTTGCTTTGCGCTGTGCCCAGGTCAATTTCGAGTTCTGAACTGGCTGCGCGCGCCTGCGCTCCGTTGTCAAAGCGAACGACCGCGGCAATACTCGAGAAGTCAAAGGCCCCGGAGGTTAGTCGGCCCTTGGTCCAGACCCCGTCGACCACAAGGCGGCTGCCCTTGGCGTTGGTTTTGGCCTGGGCCTTGACGCTTAGAAGGCCATCGATTTGAAGGGTTTCTGGGTCGGGCAGAAGGGCCTTGGGAATCAAAGCGACCACCTTGGCCACATCGAGGTCTTTGGCCGTCATGAGCCAAGTGCCCTCACCGTCGCGCAGTTTCCCTTCGAGCGCGAGCGGCCATCCGGCTAGGTTTAATGTTCCGTTCTCGACGGCAAACTGACCCTCTGAGCCGGTCATTTCTGCCTTGCCTTCAATGCGGAGGGGCTTGGCGGCAAGGTTTGGAACCCAAAGTTCCCAGTCGAGTTCGGCGGCAAAAGCTTCTGCATCGAGGCTACCTCGTGCGCGGACGCGCTCCGCCAAAAAGGTCTGGCTCCAGGGTGGATTGCCCTGCCCGCTCAGGCTCACTTTGGTATTGAGCAGGGTAAGGCCATCGAGCTGTACGGCAGCCTGGTCGGCGGCGCTGGAGTCCTCCTTAAAAATGCCGTAGTTGTTGCTGCCGTCTGCGTTCCATCGAAGTTTTAGGCGGCCGTCTTTTAGGGTTATGCGCTGCATTATGTAGGTTCCCCGAATGGCCTTTAAGAGGTCAAACTGCGCAAAAACGCTCGAGGCATAGGCAAGAGTGTCGCTTGGAATTTGCGGGTCGGGCACCAAAACCTTTTCAAACCGCAGCGAGACGCCGGGGAACTGTGCCCAGAGGTCTACCTCTAGTCCGCCAATTTGTACGGGGCTGTTCAGGCGTCCGTTGACCGCCGTGAGCATTGCTCCCTTAAGCTCATCCTGGTGGCTGTATACATAGCCCGCCAGGCCTCCTAAGGCCGCCGTTGCAATGGCTAAAACCCAGAGGAGGATGCGAAGGGCTCGACGCATTTACTGCTGGATTTTGAGGAAGGCAACTTCTTTTTCAGAGAGCAGCCTCCACTCTCCGCGAGAGAGGTTCTTTTTGGTCAGGCCGGCAAAGTCCGTGCGGTCCAGTTTGAGGACCTCGTAGCCGAGCGCACCAAACAAGCGGCGCACAATACGGTTGCGGCCAATGTGGACCTCAACGCCAACTTCAAAGGGATTTTCGGGATCAGGGAATTCAAGTTTGTCGACGTGCGCTGGGCCGTCTTCAAGGTTGATTCCTTGCTTTAGGCGTTCCGCATCGAGCTGACTAAAGGGTTTATCGAGCGTTACCTGATAAATTTTCTTAGCTCCGTGGCTCGGATGCGTCAGTTTCTTTGCCATGGCGCCGTCGTTGGTCAGCAGCAGAACTCCGGTGGTTGAACGATCAAGGCGACCGACGGGGTAGATGCGCTCGCGGCAGGCCTTGCCCACCAAATCCATTACCGTTTTGCGCGCTCGTTCGTCGTCCACTGTGGTAATAAAGCCCTTGGGCTTGTTGAGCAAAACATACATTTTGCGTTCGCTTTTGAGGCGTTCGCCCGCATAGCGCACGTCGTCACCTGGCCCCACTTTGAGGCCCATGTCCATAGCGACCTGTCCGTTTATAGTGACCAAACCTTGAGCGATGAGGGTGTCTGCCTCTCGGCGAGAGCAAATCCCCGCGTGAGCTAGGTAGCGGTTTAGCCTCATGTGGTCGCTGTCGGGAGCATACTCCTCGGCGGTTTTGAACTTAGGCCTTCCGGTGGGCTTGCGCCATCCTTCGGGGGTCAAATTCGATGCGGGGCGGCGTTCACTGCTTTCGGATCCGTATTTGGGGTGGAGTCGGCCTTCGCCGCTGAAGTGCTTGGGTCCAAGGCCTTCTAGGTTCCAAGGCTCGTAGGGAGTCTGGCCACCGGTCGCAGGACTATTGGGTGCTGGACCGTTAGCGCCCGGTCGCTGGAAGCTTGGCTTAGAAAAAGAAGGCTTTGAGAAGGACGGCTTCGAAAAAGATGACCTCGGCCCGTCAAAGGACTTTTTGGGACCAAAAGTCTTGGTTGCTCCGCCCATTCGGTCGGGCCGAACGGGTCGGTCGGTTCGGAATCCGCGGTCGCCTCCGGTGGGTCGATCGGGCCGACTGGGTCGGCCTGTTTGGAATCCGCGGTCGTCGCCAGCGGGTCGGCTGGGTCGGTCGGTTCGGAACCCGCGGTCGTCGCCAGTGGGTCGCTCGGGTCGACTGGGTCGGCCTGTTTGGAATCCACGGTCGCCTCCGGTGGGTCGCTCGGGCCGACTGGGTCGGCCAGTTTGGAATCCGCGGTCGTCGCCAGAGGGCCTCGAAGGACCGTCTGTTCTTGGTCCGCGCGCCGAGGGGCGGGCAGAAGTTCTACGGGTGCCATCACCCGAACCTTCGGTCCTGGGACCTTGGAATTCGGTTCGTGGGCTTCGTGCGGCAGGCCGCTTCGCAGCGGGCTTGGGCTCGGACTCGCTTTGCGCGTCGTTGGGCCGGGGTTTGCGGGGATTCACGCTACAAAGGTATCAATTAGTGGTCAGTCAAGAATTTAGTCCAAACGGTCCTCTTCCCAAGGGCAATTGGTCGGCGCAGAAGCAGACAGGCCGGCGGCAGGAGGTTCCTAAAAAGTCCGCCCTGAAAACTAAAGAGCTAGATGCCAGGCCAACCGCCTTCGCGAACCTCGACCACCCTAACTGGGGAACCGTGGCAGCGAACCAGATCAATACGCCAAGAACCCAGGTACTTATTTTTGCGGCCAAATGCGGCTGCGGCATGCTGAATACGGTGAAGTTGACTGCGGTTCCAGGGAGCAAATTCGGTGAGGCGAGACTGGAACTTTACCTCTACCGCCAGCCAGGTGCAGCCGTCGGGATCTGCCAAAATCAGATCTACCTCGTACTTGCGGTAGCGCCAGTTTTTGGCCAAAACCGTATAGCCCTGAGTCTGGTAAAAATTAATGGTGGCCTCTTCAGCCTCGAGGCCACGGGATCGGCGCGCGGGAGGCGCAAGGGCCAACTGCCGAACTAGAGGATTGGAACGAACTAAACCCTCAGGCAGAGGGCAGGAGGGGACGGAGTACTGCATGCCCCGAAGTTGCGCTAAGATCGTGGGCTAAGCCGTGGATAAACGTAAGATTACGGCTCTCGTGCCCAAAGCCAAAACCTTCAACTACGGGAATGCCCGAGGGAATCGCATCGCGCACGATTTGAGACCAGCTTCGGCCAAAGGGAAGATCGTGGTCCTTCAGGTCGCTGAAGCTGCCTACCGCCACCGCCGCGAGGCCATTAAAAACACCAGCCCTTCGAAGTCCCTGCATCATGCGATCCAGATGGTAGTGGTACTCGTCGAGGTCTTCGATGGCAAGGATGCATCCGCTTAGGTCAGGGAAGCTCGAGGAGCCCAATAGGCTGTAAAGCACCGACAAATTACCCCCAATCAGAGACCCTTGCAGGCTGAAATCAGGTCCGTCGAACGAGGTTTTAAGTATTTTGGGCGACCCTTTTAAGGCGTCTGCAAGCGCTTCAAACGTTTCGTCGCTGGCCGTTCTCGCGAGCTGAATGGCCATGGGGCCGTGCATCGATGCGAAATTTCTACGATAAGAGTGGGCGAGCAGTACCGTGAAATCGCTGAATCCGACGAGCCACTTAGGGTCGCGGTCCAGAAGGTTCCAGTCAATAAGATCGACCGCACGCACCGCGCCGTACCCGCCCCGCACGCTCCATACCGCGCGCACTCTGGGGTCAGCCAAGGCAGCATTGATTTGGTCTGCGCGGGCTTGATCGCTCCCGCCGAGCTGGCCCTCGGAGCCTCCAAGGCCGGGCGCAGCAATAATTTGCCAGTTGTGGGCAGAGGCAAAGTCCTCAGCAGCAGCAATTTGTTCGGGTTCCGCAAAGCGACTCGGGCTAATCAGGGCGATGCAGTCGCCGGGCTTGAGGAAGGCAGGAATGCGGACCATTGCGGCCACCAAGGTAGTTTACCTTTGCCCTATGGCGTCGGAATTCAAACGCACTTTAGTAACGGCCGCACTCCCCTATGCGAACGGGCCGATTCACTTGGGTCACCTGGCGGGTTGCTACCTGCCCTCAGACATTTATGTGCGTTTTAAGCGTTTAAAAGGCGAAGAGGTCGCCTTCGTCTGCGGTTCCGATGAGCACGGAATGGCCATCACCATGAAGGCGCGCAAAGAGGGAGTGAGTCCGCGCGAAATTGTAGACCGCTACCATTTTATGATGCGCGATGCGCTTGCGGACTTTGGAATCGCTTTTGACCACTATTCGCGCACCAGCAGCGAGGCCCACCACAAAGTCGCATCGGATTTTTTCAAAACGCTCTACGACAAAGGCGTATTTGAAGCTCGCCAAACGGACCAGTACTACGACCCCGAGGCCGAGCAGTTTTTGGCCGACCGATACATCACCGGAACCTGCCCACGCTGCAGCCACGACGCAGCCTACGGCGACCAGTGCGAACAATGCGGAGCCACCCTGAATCCCACCGATTTAATTAATCCGCAATCAACCCTTAGCGGTGCTACGCCGGTGCTCAAGGCCACCACCAACTGGTTTTTGCCTCTGGACAAGTTCTCAGACGACCTGCGGCGCTACATCACCTCGCACCCCGAGTGGAAGCCCAATGTCTACGGGCAAACCCTGAGCTGGCTCGACGCGGGCGACGGCCTGCAGCCGCGGTCCATGACGCGCGACTTGGATTGGGGAGTACCCGTTCCGGTCCAGGGAGCCGAGGGCAAAGTGCTCTACGTTTGGTTTGATGCACCCCTTGGCTACATTACTGCCGTTCAAGAGCTTAAGGGCCAGGACTGGGAAACCTGGTGGAAGGACCCGTCGACCCGCCTGGTGCACTTTATCGGCAAAGACAACATCGTATTTCACTGCGTGGTATTCCCGGCCTTGCTGATGCAGCACGGCGGATACATTCTGCCCGACCAGGTGCCTGCCAACGAGTTTCTCAATCTTGAGGGGCAAAAGCTATCGACCTCGCGCAATTGGGCGGTCTGGCTGCACGATTATTTGGCGGACTTCCCCGGCCAGCAGGACGTGCTGCGCTATGTGCTAACGGCTACAATGCCCGAGACCAAAGACAACGACTTCACCTGGGCCGACTTTCAGCAGCGCAACAACTCAGAGCTGGTGGCCGTTTTGGGCAATCTGGTGAACCGGGTCATGGTCCTCAACCATAAGTTTTGTGGCGGAAGGGTTCCTGCCCCGGGATCTGAACCCCAGGACCTCGAGGCACTGGCGGCCGTAGCGATTCAGTCCGCACGAGTATCCGAAGCCCTTGAGGCATTTAAGTTCCGTGAAGCCCTCGGCCATGCCATGGATTTGGCTCGCGTGGGCAACAAGTACCTCGCCGACGAGGCGCCCTGGCAGACGGTAAAAACCGACCAGGCCCGCACCGAAGCAATCCTTGGCGTGGCCACCCAACTCGTAGCGGCTCTTGCGGCAGTCTTCGAAGCGTTTATGCCCTTTAGCGCGGAACGCATTCGCGTCATGCTCGGCGGCCCCCCCGCCCTGACCTTTGCAGACTTAGCGGGAACCGGCCCCTGGGTTCCGGTGGGCACTGCCCTTGGAGAGTCCGCGTTATTGTTTCAAAAAATAGAAGACGACCAGGTCGAAGCACAGCGCGCGAAGCTGCATGCGGCATCGGCTGCAAACCCAACCAGCATGACAGAGACTTCAACTCCCCTTGCGCCCCTTGCGCCCGAAATCACCTTTGATCAATTTGCTCCCCTAGACCTTCGGGTGGCTCTTGTGCTCGAGGCCGAACGCGTGCCCAAGGCCGACCGTCTTCTCAAGCTCACGCTCGACACGGGCATAGACCGCCGCACGGTGTTGAGCGGAATCGCCGAACATTTTGCGCCCGAAGACGTGGTGGGCCGTCGAGTGATTCTTCTGGCCAATCTCGCGCCTCGCGAAATGCGCGGAATCGAATCTCAGGGCATGATTCTTATGGCCGACAATCCCGAAACGGGCAAGCTTGCCTTTGTACAGCCCGACGGAGACCTGCCAGTTGGGGCGACGGTGCGTTAAACGTTTGCCAGGTCTGTCCTAGAACAGTTTGTACACCGGGTACCTCCGGTGCCGCAACTCGTAGTACTCGGTTTGCTTAAACAGCCAGTTGAGCTGGGCATCTCCGTCGCCTGCAAAGTCAGAGTCCGAGGCTTTCTTGGCCTCCAGCGCCGCCTTAAGAGCGGGGCGCTCGCTCAGCAGTTTGGCGGCAGTGTCTTCAAAGGCGTAGCCACTGAATCCCTCTTTTTGCTGCAGCACGGCATTAAAAAACCCCCAGGCAAGAAGCCCGTCTGGGGCATCAACCTCGAGCGCCTCGGCCAGGTAGCGGCGATGCGATTGATTCGCCGGCACGAGGTAGTCTCCCGCGAGAAACTGAACCTCGAGGGTATCGCGTCGGGTCTTAATGTCCCTAAGGGTGAAATGCCCCTCATAAGGTTGCGGCGAGGCCTTGTAGCCTTCGATGTAGGTCACTTCCACGCGCAGCGTCGTGTCGAGGGTAAGCTCGCGAAAGCGGATTCCGTGGGTCGTCAGGCGCGACCATGCCTCGGTCCATCCGCGCGGAATGATGTAGGCCTCTGGAATGTCAGCCCACTGGGTCGCCACGGCCACGTCGCGGTAGGCAACATCCATGCTAAAGGGCTTGCTGCGGTCATAAAATAGCCGGGGCTGCCCGCTGACTTCTGAGGGTTTGGTTCCACGCTGGTATCCCAAAAACGGAACCCTATTCACCGTCGCCGTGTCAACGGTCCAGGCCACCGGCAAGCGGACTGCGGCGGCTTCTGCCTTGCGCTGGGCCTCGACCGCTTTGGCTGCTGCTTCGCGATGCTTTGCAAACGTTTCAATCAGGGCCACGTTGAGCGCGTAGGTTGCCTTCACTCGGTCGGCAAAGGGCTTGAGCATGTGGGTTTCGGGAACAAAACTGTAGATGTTGCGCACCGCGCCGTAGCCGCTGAGGTAGCGCGGCCCCTCGAGGTAGGCGTCCCAGCCCTTTTCGGGGGTGGTGCCCCAGTGGTTCACGTAGGGAACCATCGGGAATCCCTCATCCTTCATGCGGCGGTAGGCCTCAGGCTCGAGCTCTTCGCGCAGCAGACGACCCATTGCGCCACCGAGCTTTTCAGACTGGGTGCTGAGCAGGGTCATGACGTGCTGGTAGTCGGCGCCGTTGCTCACGTGGTTATCGATTAGCACCAGGGGTTTTACCCATTCGATGGCCTTGATGAGGCTGCGCGTCTCGGCCGCGTCGGCCTTCATGAAGTCGCGGTTGAGGTCGAGGTTTTGGCTGTTGCCGCGGGCTCCGAATTCGCGCGGACCGTCCTGATCCACGCGGTTGTAGGCACTGCGCTGCAGCATTCCGCCAATATTAAAGCATGGAATCACCACCAGCACGGTGTTGGCCGGCAGCTTTTTACGGCCCATTGCCGCATCGCGAACCAGCATCATGCTCGCGTCAATTCCGTCGGGTTCGCCGGGGTGAATTCCATTGTTTATCAGCACGACAAGGCTGCCCTTGGCCTCCCATTGGTCGGGATCCAAATTGCCCTCCAGGCTAAGCATCAGGGCATGCAGCGAGTAGCTGGCGTCGCTTTCGCCCAGTTTCACCAGCTTCATGACGCCGGGGTAGGCCGCGCTGAGCAGGCGGTAGTAGTCCATCATCTCCTGATAGGTCGGCGATTCCTGACCAAGGCTCCGTTCAAAAACGGTTTCAAAGGCCTGTACAGCCTTGTTTTTTTTAGGGCTTGACTGCTTCTGCGCCCAGGAGGTTTGTACGGCAAAGGCGAGGATTATGGCAAGGCTGAGGTTTCGCATGCTGCGAATTTAGGCTCTTAGGGCGAGGCATCGCTGCCGCTGCAGCTTCAAGGGTTAATTTTGCAGGCTTCGGCCCCGTAGTTCAACGGATAGAATAGAAGTTTCCTAAACTTTAGATAGCAGTTCGATTCTGCTCGGGGCTACTACTTTATGATTATCAACTTGTTAGGTTGATTTATTGATGTTCTCAAATGAGGTCAAATTGCTCGGTTGGAGCAAAAGTTGGAGCAAACATTGAGCGCTGGTCGGGCGAGAAAGTGACAATTGCACTTTTCCGCGTTCCGCTCCATTTGGGTAAAATGGAAAGAAGGGTGATACTAAAACCGGGGGAAACAGCTATCTGTATTCCCCCCGTTTGTAGTAACACCAAGTTAGGGATTTTCTCCTTTTCATTGTTTCAATCTTTCGGGAGGAATACATATCTTACATGACCTTCAAAAATCAAAAGAAACATGCACCATGAAATTTAAGACTCCTTTAGTTGCTTCAGGTCTCATGCTCTCTATTCTGACCTTAAATGCTCAGGTACAAATTGGTGCGTGGATAGTTGGTGAAAACTTTATGAACCTCTCAGGAAATTCCGTAAGCATGCCCGATGCCAATACCCTTGCTATCGGTGCTCCTATAAATGATGGATTTGGACTATTTGAAGCAGGCCATGTAAGAGCCTACAGTTGGAGTGGCACCGCATGGGTCCAAAAGGGAGTAGATATTGATGGTGAAGCAATCGAAGACTGGTCAGGCACTTCAGTAAGCATGCCCGATGCCAACACCCTTGCTATTGGTGCTCCGGGGAATGATGGAAATGGCTCTGATGCAGGCCATGCAAGAGTCTTCAGTTGGAGTGGCACCGCATGGGTCCAAAAGGGAGCAGATATTGATGGTTGGTCACCCTACAACCAATCAGGCTATTCGGTAAGCATGCCCGATGCCAACACCCTTGCTATTGGTGCTCCGGGGAATGATGGAAATGGCATTGGAGTAGGCCATGCAAGAGTCTACAGTTGGAGTGGCACAGCATGGGGCCAAAAGGGAGCAGATATTGATGGTGAGGCAGGTGGTGACTGGTCAGGCTGTTCGGTAAGCATGCCTGATGCCAACACCCTTGCTATTGGTGCTCGGGATAATGATGGAAATGGACTTGATGCTGGCCATGCAAGAGTCTACAGTTGGAGTGGCACTGCATGGGTCCAAAAGGGAGTAGATATTGATGGTGAGGCAAGTTTTGACTGGTCAGGCTATTCGGTAAGCATGCCCGATGCCAACACCCTTGCTATTGGTGCTCGGGATAATGATGGAAATGGACTTGATGCTGGCCATGCAAGAGTCTACAGTTGGAGTGGCACCGCATGGGTCCAAAAGGGAGTGGATATTGATGGTGAGGCAGTTGGTGACTTATCAGGCCATGCGGTAAGCATGCCCGATGCCAACACCCTTGCCATTGGTGCTCTGGGGAATAATAGCTTTCTACCACTACCTGACGCAGGCCATACAAGAGTCTACAGTTGGAGTGGCACCGCATGGGGCCAAAAGGGAATAGATATTGATGGTTGGTCACCCTACAACCAATCAGGCTATTCGGTAAGCATGCCCGATGCCAACATCCTTGCTATTGGCGCCCCAGCAGCTGACAGCGGCAGGGGCCATACTATAGTTTATTCATTAGCAACTATAGGAGATGCAGAAAATAGTCTTTTAGCTACACTAAAGCTTTACCCTAACCCGGCCTCGAGTGTAATCAATGTTGAGGTAGATGCTGAGCATTTTGATGTGCCA
>NSIH01000050.1 GCA_002737315.1 Flavobacteriales bacterium | reverse complement strand
CGTCCAAGTGAGCGACGAGGGCGACATTCACGTGCTCATGACCCTGACCTCGCCCAACTGCCCTGTGGCGGAGTCTCTGCCCGAAGAGGTGAAGGAGAAGGTGGGCACCCTGCCTGCCGCCGGGAAGGTCGAGGTTGAGATAACCTTTGATCCGCCCTGGACCCGCGACATGATGAGCGACGAGGCCAAGCTGGAACTGGGAATGCTCTAGGCCCAGCTCCTCTACATCCAACGAATATGAGCCAGGATTCCATCACTAACCAAGTAGCGCAGAGCGCCCTGGTCACCTTTGACCTCGAAGACTTTTGGCCTTTGGGAGGTATTAGGACCCTCCATCTTAGCGAGATAGCCCCTGAGGGACTGCTTCGCGAGGCCGACGCTCGGTCGTACGTACGAAATATTAAAAAGCATACGTACCAAAATGCGGTTCTAGCTATTGAGGGGTCTGAAGACTTCATTGTGCCCCAGTGGTTGGGTCCGATGCTCGCGTCGTCCCTTGCTGATTCGGTTCATTTTGTGGGTTTTGGTCTGTCTTCTCAGGTGCTCTCGGCCTACTACGCTCAGACCCTTGCTCAGTATGACTGGACTGCGCTCAAGGGGACCAAGGTCTTGCTCAAAGGCTGCGGCCGGCATCCCGTGCCCGACACCGCCTACGCGGCGGCCTCGCTGCACCTCAGCCGCGTGGTTCTAAAGCTTATGTATGGCGAGGCCTGCAGCAACGTTCCCCTCTTTAAAAGTGAGGCAGAGGGCATCAAGCCTTAAACCAAAGCCTTCTGCCCGCGTTACCTGAAGGAGTACTTAAAAAATCTGGTCTTATGCCAAAATCCGTAGTTGAATTTCGAATTGTTTCCCTAAATCGACGCATTGAGCCCTTGCGGACTGCAATCTTGGGCCATGAGCTATACCCCCTGATGCAAAGCATGATCGAGGTGCGTGTTTTTATGGAGCACCACGTTTTTGCGGTCTGGGACTTCATGCGCCTTCTTAAGTCACTGCAGCGGGACCTGACCTGCGTAGACGATGCTTGGGTTCCAACCAAAGACCGCGAGACCCGTCGGCTGATTAACGAGATCGTGGTTGCTGAAGAGTCCGACGTAGACATCAACGGCCAACCGGCCAGCCACTATGAGCTTTACCTCGATGCAATGCGCCAGGCCGGGGCCAATACCCAGACCATCGTGAGCTTTGTCAATAAGCTACAAAACGGATACAAGGCCAAGGACATGCTTCGCTTCAACCTGGCCGAGATCGACGAAGCCATGATGGACTTTTTAAAAGCGACCGACCGAATTCTCAAGAGGGGCAAGCTGCACCAAACGGCGGCGGCGTTCACCTTCGGGCGCGAAGACCTGATTCCCGACATGTTCACCGCCCTCATTAAAAAGCTTTATGCCGAGCACCCCAGCGAGCTCAGCGCCTTTGTCTACTATTTGGACCGCCACATTGAGCTCGACGGAGACCAGCACGGACCCATGGCCATACAAATGATGAAAAACCTTTGCAAAGAAGACGACCAGCTTTGGCTCGAAGCCGAGGATGCCTGCGTGGAGGCTCTTGAGGCCCGCCTTAAGTTTTGGGATGCGATAGCGGCAAAGATTCGCCGCAGCGAACTAGTGAACGGAGGTTAGTCCTAAGTTCTTCTCGGCAGTTCTGAGGTCAGAAAGCACGTCTTTTTTAACCCTGCTGAGGTAGACTAACCGCTTCTCATGGCTTACAAAGGGAACGCTCCAAAACTGCCGGGTCCTGGTTTTGAACCATCCAAAAACAAAGGAGAATACGCCCATTACCAAGCGAAGCTTTACGGAGTTTAAGTATAGGGTCAAAATAGGCAAGGCTGGCGCGCCATGAGTCATGTAAGTCCGCACTTTCTTATCCCCTAAAAGGGGCTTGGGGTAAGCGTACATCTTGGTGATTGGAATAAAGTTATAGGCATAACCCGGCGTAAAAACCTCGTCAAAAAAGGTCTCAAGCCGAGGGGTTAGCCGAAACCACCAAACGGGCGAAATAAAGTAAATCCGCTCCGACCAGGTTACCAGATCCTTGTAGCGCTTGGTCAGCTCGGTCCTGGGACGCAGGAAGCTGTCGCGGTAGACGTCGATGATTTGAACTTCTTCGTTGTTGGCCAGGAGCGTCTCTTTGATAGTCAGCATGATGCCGCTATAGCAAAAAGAGTCCACATTGGGGTGGCCTATAACGATTAAGTTGTTCATTTGGGCTCCTTCTTTGTTTTTTTCTTGGCAGACTTTTCTTTGGGGAACCGACCGTAGTTGCCAATGCCGTCCACATCAACCTCGTCTGTTTTGCCGACAATCAGGCTTTGGTTTTTCTCTTCTTCAATCTGAAGTTGGTTCTGGCGATGCACCATCATCAAGTAACCGGAGAGGTATGCCACAAAGATGACAGTCCCGATTACGAACATTAGGGTATTGTCCATCAGCTCTTCTTCTTGCTCTCGAGGTGATCCTTGCGTCGCTGGCGCAGGGCCACCGAAGCAGACAGTATGGACGGCACCCAAATACCGACAAAAATTCCCTCCAGTTTATTGCCTGTGAACCAAAGGCTCACGGAATACACAAAAGAAAGAAAGGCCAAAACAATGGGGTAATAGACCCCCCAGAATTCAAAAAATTTATTGTTCATAAAGTGAGCTTTAGTTTTAATCGCTACCTAGCCAAGGTACGAAGTCCGCACCAATGACAACCTGCCTTTTAGGGCATTTTAACGATAATTATGTGGGGCTTCTGGCCGGAGAGGAATAAAAATTCCAGCCCATTCTATTAACTTTACTTTTTAAACTAAAACCCAATCTTAAGGTAATGAAAGCATTTATTAAAATCGCTCTTGCGCTGGTTCTTGCGCTTCCCCAGAATCTTCGCGCGGGCGAGGGCATGTGGATCCCTTTGCTGATTCAAAAGCTCAACTACGCCCAAATGAAGAAGGAGGGCCTAAAGCTCTCGGCCAAAGATCTTTATGACGTTAACCACGGTTCCCTCAAGGATGCAATCGTGTCTTTTGGCGGATTTTGTACGGGCGAAATCATATCGTCTCAGGGTTTGCTGCTGACCAACCACCACTGCGGCTACGACGCCATTCAAAGCCATTCTACGTTGGAGCACAACTACCTCGAAGACGGGTTTTGGGCCATGGACCAAAGCCAGGAGCTGCCCACGCCCGGTTTGTTTGCCAACTTTTTAGTTCGAATTGAGGACGTATCTGCGGCCGTCAATGCCAGCCTCAACGCAGAAATGACCGAGGCGGAGCGCACGAAGGCCATTCAGCAAAAAGGCTCAGAGCTTGCCAAGGCAGCCACAGCCGGAACCAAGTACGAGGCCTCGGTTGAGGCATTCTACCATGGCAACGAGTTTTATTTGTTTGTCTATGAGAAGTTCAATGACGTGCGCTTGGTCGGAACTCCGCCGAGCAGTGTAGGCAAGTACGGCGGCGACACCGACAACTGGATGTGGCCCCGCCACACGGGTGACTTCTCGATGTTTCGCGTGTATTCGGCCAAAGACGGCAAGGCTGCTAAGTACAGCCCAGACAACGTGCCCCTTCGCCCCAAGCACCACCTGCCCGTGAGCACCAAGGGAGTGAACGACGGCGACTTCACTATGATTTTTGGCTACCCTGGTCGCACCGACCGTTACCTCAGCAGCTGGGGCGTGCAGCAGGCCATTGACCTGTACAACCCGACCGTGGTAAAAATCCGCGACCAAAAGCTCGCCATCATGCGCAACTACATGGAGTCTGACCCAGCCCTGAAAATACTGCTGGCCTCGAACTACGCCTCGACCGCCAACTACTGGAAGTACTACATCGGCCAGACCGAGCAGCTTAAAAACAACAAGGTTTTCGACAAAAAGCGCGACCTCGAGAGCCAGTTTGAGGCCTGGGTAGCGGCTTCGCCCGAGCGCAAAAGCAAGTATGGCGAAACGCTTAAAATGATGTCCTACTTCTACGAGGCAACGAACTCCAACATCAAGAACAACGTCTATTTAATGGAGGCTGTCTTGCGCGGACCCACCTCGGTTTTGTTTGCCTACCGCAATGTGGCCGCCCTGGAGCGCGCCTACAAAGACAAGGAGGCCTTTGCCAAAATGCGCCCAGCACTTGAGGAGGCAGCCAAGGCAAATTTTGCCGAGTTCCATGCGAGTTCTGACCGAGACATGATGGCATTGCTCTGGAAGATGTACCTCAGCGACGTGCCCACCGCGCAGCTTCCCAAGTTCCTTCAGGAGCTCAATGGCGATGCCGGAGCCCTGACCGCCTTTGCCCAAAAGGCTTTTGCAACGAGCATTTTTATGGATGCAGCCCGCTATGCCGCCTATTTAAGCAATCCGGACTCGGCCACACTGGCCAACGACCCCTTGACCAAGGTGGCTAAAGACTTCCGCACGACCTACTTCGGCGGTCAGGATGCCTCCCTGGCGGCCATGAAGACCAAGGCCTACCGCCTTTGGACTGCGGGCCTTCGCGAGATGCTGCCTTCACGGGTATGGTCGCCGGATGCGAACTCTACGATGCGCATGACCTACGGCCATGTGGGAAGCTACGAGCCCCGCGACGGAGTGAAGTACAACCATGTTACCTACCTCGACGGCGTAATGCAAAAGGAAGATGCCAGCAACCCAGAGTTTGAGGTTCCTGCCCGCCTCAAGGAACTGTACAAGGCCAAGGATTTTGGCCCTTATGCCGACCAAACGGGCCGCGTACCGGTCGGAATCATCTCGGGCAACGACATCACGGGAGGCAATTCCGGCTCGCCCTTGATCAATGCAAAAGGGGAGCTCATTGGCGTCGCCTTCGACGGCAACTGGGAGGCCATGTCGGGCGATATTTCTTATGAAACGGAGCTTCAGCGCACCATCTCAGTCGACATACGCTACGTGCTCTTCATTATTGACAAGTACGCTGGAGCAGGCCATTTGGTCCGCGAGATGTCGCTGCGCTAAGGCGGCGCTAGGGCTTAGGGCCTGCTTTTAGAATCCGAGCTTCTTGAGGGCCTTCTGAAGGTCTTCTTCGCTGCGGAATTTTAGGGTGACGGTTCCCGAACCCCCGGCCGTCTTGACCACCTTAGCCGAAAGGCCAAGAATGTTTTTAAATGCTTGGGCGCTTGCCAGGTCATTGATGCCCCGAACTCCAGCAGGCCGGGCAGGCAGGGCCTCCTCAGAGCCTGGAATCCCGTCAGGATGCTGCACCAGGCGCACGGCCTCTTCGAGCTGCCGCACGGACCATCGCTGGCTCACGCAGTCCAGGTAAAGTTCGTCCTGAAGAGTGGGGTCGTCGAGGCCCACGAGGGCTTTAGCGTGCCCGGCACTGATGGCGCGATCGCGAAGTCCAGCTTGGACCAGCAGGGTCAGCTTGAGCAAGCCAAGAAAATTTGCCACCGTGGAACGTTGCTTGCCGACGCGTTGCGAAACCTGAAGCTGGGTTAGGCTGCACTCTTCCATGAGGCGTTGAAAAGAGAAGGCCACCTCCATGGGATCTAAGTCCCGTCGCTGAATGTTCTCAACCAGGGCCATTTCGAGCATTTGCTGGTCGTCGGCAAGGCGCACAAAAACGGGAATTCGGTCGAGGCCGGCGCGCTGAGCAGCGCGTAATCGGCGTTCGCCTGAAATAATTTCAAAGCGGTCGGTGGCAGTTCGGCGCACCGTGATGGGCTGAATAATGCCGAGTTGCCGAATCGACTCGGCGAGTTCTTCGAGCGGACCCTCTTCAAATTGGCTGCGCGGCTGCTTGGGATTGGCCTGTATTTGGCTAAGAGAAACCTCAAAAATGCCCGAAACCAGGCCTCGCGCACCAGGGTCTGCAGCCGTTACGGCGTTGTAGTCGTTCAGAAGCGCAGAAAGTCCGCGGCCTAGAGCTGGTCGATTGGATTTGGCCATGCGCAAATATCGGAAGTTCTGTTGAACAAGTGGCGGCAGCGACAAGTTACCTTTACAGACTTCATGAAGGACATTAGGAACTTTTGCATTATTGCACACATCGACCACGGCAAAAGCACCCTGGCCGACCGCTTACTCGACGAAACCAAGAGCGTAACGTCGCGCGAGAAGATGGAGCAACTGCTCGACAACATGGATTTGGAGCGGGAACGCGGCATTACCATAAAGAGCCATGCCATTCAAATGGACTACCAGCTCGGCAGTCAGAAGTTTCGCCTGAACCTCATAGACACTCCGGGCCACGTTGACTTTAGCTACGAGGTTAGCCGCAGCATCGCCGCCTGCGAGGGAGCCCTTTTGGTAGTAGACGCCGCTCAAGGAATTCAAGCCCAAACCATAAGCAACCTTTATCTGGCCATTGAGCACGACCTCGAAATCATTCCGGTACTCAATAAAGTGGACTTGCCCAGCGCCAACCCCGAAGAGGTAGAAGACCAGATCATCGACCTTCTTGGCTGCAAGCGCGAAGATATTTTGCGTGTTTCGGCAAAAACAGGCCTCGGCATTACCGAGCTTCTTCAGGCCATTATAGATAAGGTTCCGGCACCTAAAGGCGACCCAACGGCCCCCCTTCAGGCGATTATTTTTGACAGCGTATACAATTCCTTCCGCGGAATCGAGGCCATTTTCCGCATCAAAAACGGCACGATTCGAAAGGGCGAGGCCGTGAAATTTATGGCTACGGGCAAGACCTACTTTGCCGACGAAATTGGCGTTTTGCGCCTTAACAAAGAGCCGCGCGACCACATGGCTGCAGGCGACGTGGGCTACATCATTAGCGGAATTAAGGAGGCCAAAGAGGTCAAGGTCGGCGACACCATAACCACTGTGGCCAATCCTGCCACTGTGGGAATTACCGGTTTTGAAGACGTGAAGCCCATGGTTTTTGCGGGAATTTATCCGGTGGTGAATGAGGAGTTCGAAGAACTCCGCGGTGCTCTCGAAAAACTGCGCCTCAACGACGCTTCGTTGACCTATGAGGCCGAAACCTCGGCGGCACTGGGCTTTGGATTTCGATGCGGATTCCTCGGAATGCTGCACATGGAGATTGTGCAGGAACGCCTTGAGCGCGAATTCAATATGACGGTGATTACTACGGTTCCCAACGTTTCGTACTTCGCCTACCACAAGGCCGACGTGACCAAAGCGATTTTGGTTACCAATCCGTCGGATTATCCTGACCCCTCAGGCCTTGATCGCATCGAGGAGCCCTTTATTAAGGCGCAAATCATCACCAAGTCAGAGTATGTTGGCGGGGTTATGACCCTGTGCATCGACAAGCGGGGAGTGATTACTGGGCAGAGCTACCTGACTGCAGACCGTGTGGAGCTGAACTTTGAAATGCCCCTTGCCGAGATTGTCTTTGACTTTTATGACCGTCTTAAGACGATTTCTCGCGGATACGCTTCGTTTGACTACCACCCCACGGGCTACAAAGCTTCGCACTTGGTCAAGGTTGATATTATGCTCAACGGCGACCCCATCGACGCCCTGTCGGCCTTGATTCACAAAGACAAGTCCTATGACATTGGCCGTCGGCTTTGCGAGAAACTTAAGGAACTGATTCCGCGCCAGCAGTTTGTAATTGCAATTCAAGCGGCCATTGGCGCCAAAATTATTGCACGCGAAACCCTCTCTGCCCTGCGCAAGGACGTGACCGCCAAGTGCTACGGCGGAGACATTAGCCGCAAGCGCAAGCTGCTCGAGAAGCAGAAAGAAGGCAAGAAGCGCATGCGCCAGCTTGGCAACGTGGAGATTCCGCAGACCGCGTTTTTGGCGGTGCTCAAGCTGAACGACTGACGGCGCGATGCGCCGGGGACTAGTTGCTAGCTACTAGTTGCCCGTTCTTGGTACCTTCGCGGTATGGCCAAATCTTCTAAAGCATTTGAAACGCTTGCAGCAAAGCGCGCCGAGGCGAAGCTCGGCGGAGGACAGGCGCGTATTGACGCCCAGCACCAAAAGAAGAAGCTCACGGCCCGAGAGCGCCTTGAGCTCCTCTTTGACGACGGGTCTTTTGAAGAGCTCGGGGCCCTGGTGACCCACCGAAGTAGCCTTTTTGGGCTCGACAAGCAGCAGTTTCTCGGCGACGGAGTGATTACCTGCTACGGCAAGGTCAACGGCCGGCTCACCTACGCTTACGCTCAGGACTTCACTGTGCTCGGAGGCTCTCTGGCCGAAGCGCACGCCGAGAAGATTTGCCGTCTTATGGACCTGGCCCTCGACAACGGCGCGCCCATCGTTGGCCTCAACGACTCGGGCGGAGCCCGCATTCAGGAGGGTGTCGTCAGTCTGGGCGGCTACGCCGACTTGTTCTACCGCAACACTCTGGCCTCGGGGGTGATTCCGCAGCTCAGCCTCATCATGGGTCCCTGCGCCGGCGGGGCCGTGTATTCGCCCGCCTTGACCGACTTTATTGGCATGGTCGAAGGCAATTCCTACATGTTTGTTACGGGCCCCAACGTCGTCAAAACCGTAACCCACCAAGACGTGACCTCCGAGGAGCTGGGCGGAGCCTCCGCACACGCCAGCAAGAGCGGCGTAACGCACTTTACCTACCCCAACGGAGCCTTGGCCATCGAAGGCTTCAGAACGCTGCTTCGCTACCTGCCGCAAAACAACCAAGACGGAGTTTCTCTGCTGCCCTATACCAATTCTGGCTCCGAGCTGCGCCCCAACCTCGACAAGGCAGTGCCCGAAAGCGCTCTTCAACCCTACGACATGCGCGAGGTCATCGCAGAGGTCGCCGATTCCGAGAGTTTTTTAGAGGTACACCGCGACTTCGCCGAGAACATGATCGTGGGATTTGCCCGCCTCGGGGGCCGCTGCATCGGCATTGTGGCCAACCAGCCGGCTCATTTGGCTGGAGTTCTCGACATTCCGGCTTCGACCAAGGCCGCGCGTTTTGTGCGTTTTTGCGACGCCTTCAGTATTCCGCTTTTGGTGCTTGTCGACGTACCCGGATTTTTGCCCGGCACGGACCAGGAATGGAACGGTATCATTGTGCACGGCGCTAAGTTGCTTTATGCCTTCAGCGAGGCCACGGTGCCGCGCATCACCGTCATCACGCGCAAGGCCTATGGCGGAGCCTACGACGTTATGAATTCGAAGCACATCGGCGCCGACCTCAACTACGCATGGCCCTCGGCTGAAATCGCCGTGATGGGCGCCAAGGGCGCTGCCGAGATCATTTTTAAGGGCGAAATCAGTGCCTCGTCAGAGCCTGCAGCGCTTTTGGCCCAAAAAGAGGTCGAGTATGCCGAGGCCTTTGCGAATCCCTACCAGGCTGCAGCTCGCGGCTACGTTGACGAGGTGATTTTTCCGCACGAAACGCGGGCCAAGCTCCTGCGCGCCTTTAGCATGCTGGAGAATAAGTCGGTTTCGCGCCCCAAGCGCAAGCACGGGAATATTCCGCTCTAAACGACGGAACGGCAATCGATGCGGGCATTTGGGCAAGTGCCCATCTCGCGCTACATTTGCCGTCCCTTTAACGATGCCCCATCGTCTAATTGGCAGGACAGCGGTTTTTGGTACCGTATGTCTAGGTTCGAGTCCTAGTGGGGCAACAAAAAATAGACCGTAACCCTTTGTTAATCAAAGGTTTGCGGTTTTATTTTTTAACAAAAACCCCGTAAGGTTCCAAATAAGGGTTTTTTGTTGCAAGCAATCTAGCACGTTTTCTGCCAAAGATTGGTTTTGATGAAGGAAGGTGCTTTGGCCAATAGGCTTTTTAACCGTCGTTCACATTAGGTCTCCCCAGGCTAGAGACTCCGCGAGAATGTAGAGGTTCAAAAGCAAGAAGAATAGGGCCGGAAGCGAAACGAGCAATCCGTCGTTAACCCTAATTCTAACAATAAGTCCGCACAGCATAAGAAGGCATAGACCCAGGGAGGCAAGGCTTAGAATGGGATTAAAAAAGAGTCCGACCAGAAGGCCGGTCGCCCCTAAGATTTGCAGAACCACGGTAAGAAGTCCGATTTTCTCGAGATTAAAGCGCTTGAATTCGCTTTTCATGTGGGGAGACAGAAAGTAGGACGCGGCGTAGGCGTAGAACGACAGACTCGATACCAGAACACTGAGGTTGGCCAAGGAGGTACTCACCCCCTAGTTAGCGCTCCATGCGAGGATTGCGCTCAATGCCAAAAGAAAAAGGGAGGGGATGTGCTTTACCAAGGGATTCTTAACGCTGAAGTGAAAGTACTGAGCCGCTACCATAAAGAGGCCCATAAGTGCCGCTGGGATTTGAACCAGTGAAGGGTACCAAATTCCGGCAACGATGAGGGTCGCTAGGGCAACTTTAGACACTCCTACGAGGTTGCGGGTCAAGTCGCTCAGGCCAAAAAGCGAAAACTCTTTGACTACGTTGAAGTACCGAAAGGTCCAGACGTAGGCAACCGAAAGCCCGAGGGTTAGTTGAATTAAGGTTAAGAAGGTTTCCATTCTATAAATGTTTTTGTTTTTTACAGAGGTAAAGGTCGCGAAGAAAGTCCGTTTTGATGCATCATGAAGATGCTGGAGGCTATAAATGGTCCTTCCAGAATTTTTCCATACTTCTGCGCATGTGCAGGGTGGTATTTTGCCCTTGATTTATTCCATGATCCCTCAT
>NSIH01000005.1 GCA_002737315.1 Flavobacteriales bacterium | reverse complement strand
GGCCCCCATGATTTCGCAGAGGTTGGCGATGTCGTTCATGAACGAAATCTTGGTGGCCAGCATGGCATTGGCGGCGTACTTGGTCATTTCTGCCGAAGGAATGTCCATAAACAGCACCGGGTGCCCGTTGAGGGTAAAGGGTTTGTAGAGGCGGCTCAGTACCTCTTGCGCCCGCTCAGACTCCACGCCGCAGACGATGCGGTCTGGCCTCATAAAGTCGTCGATGGCTGCGCCTTCTTTGAGAAACTCAGGGTTGGCGGCCACGTCAAAGGTCAGTCCCGAACCGCGGGAGTCCAGTGCCGCCTTGAGAGCTCCACGCACCTTTTCGGCCGTTCCCACAGGCACCGTACTCTTGGTAATGACTACGATGTAGTCGTTTATGCTGCTTCCGATGCCTTCGGCTACCGCTAGGACGTACTGTAGGTCTGCACTGCCGTCCTCTCCCGGGGGAGTTCCCACGGCAATAAAGGCGGCCTCTGAGCCCAGTATAGATGCTGCCAAGTCGGTCGAGAAATGCAGGCGACCGGCGGCGACGTTGCGCGCCACGATGGCGTCGAGGCCTGGCTCATAAATCGGCAGAATTCCCCGGTTGAGGTTGTCGATTTTGGTTTTGTTGACGTCTACGCATACCACGTCCATTCCGACGTCGCTCATGCAGGCACCAGTAACTAAGCCAACGTAGCCGGTTCCGATTACGGTTATTTTCATGAGGCAAAAAAGGTTTGGATGGATTGGATTATAAGCTCTTGCGTCTGCTCGGTCAGTTCGGTGTGCATCGGCAGCGAAAGGACTTCGGCGCAGAGCTGGTCGGCGACGGGGAAGCTCTGGTCGCTGTATCGCTTGCTCTGGTAGGCCAACTGGCGGTGCAGGGGCAGTGGGTAGTAGATCATGGTCGGAATTCCGTCGGCTTTGAGGTGCTCGGCTAAGGCGTCGCGGAATCCTCCGGCGATCCTCAGGGTGTACTGGTGGTAGACGTGGGTGGATTCCGGGCGGCGTACCGGGGTTTGAATTCCCTCGAGGCCGGCGAGGCCGGCGTCGTAGCGGGCTGCGGCGCGCTGGCGCGCCGCGGCATACTCGTCCAGCCGAGCCAACTTCACCCGCAGCACCGCGGCTTGCAGCGTATCAAGGCGGCTGTTGCAGCCCACCACATCATGGCGGTACTTGACCTTTTGCCCGTGGTTGGCAATCATTCGAAACTTCTCGGCAAGTGCAGCATCGCGGGTAAATAAGGCCCCGCCGTCGCCCATGCAGCCCAAATTCTTCGACGGGAAGAAGCTCGTACAGCCGATGATTCCCAGGGTTCCTAGGGCCATGCTGCGGCCGTCGCTCAGGGTGTAGCGGGCGCCAAGGGCTTGGGCACTGTCTTCAACCACATGGACTCCGGCGGTGGCAGCGAGGGCCAGCAGGTCTTCCATGGCCACCCCCTGACCGTAGAGGTGCACCGGCACGATGGCCTTGGTGCGCGGAGTCAAGGCCAGGCGGACCTGGTCCAGGTTAAGTCCAAACGTGTCGGGTTCTACGTCGACGAGCACCGGAGTAAGTCCCAGCAGGGCGATAACTTCCGCCGTCGCCACATAGGTAAAGGTGGCTGTAATGACTTCGTCTCCCGGCTGGAGGCCCAGGGACATCAGGGCGATTTGCAGGGCGTCGGTTCCGTTGGCGCAGGGAATGGTATGCACGCCCTCGCCGAGGTATGCGCTTAGCTCTTGGGCAAAGGCGGCCACGTCGGGGCCCTGAATGTAGGCTGCCTGGTGGCTCGCGCGGAGAAGGGCTTGGTCCAGTTCGGATTGGATGCGCGCGTGCTGACCGACAAGGTCGACCATGGGAATCGGCGGATTAAACGGCAGGAGCTGGGCCATAGTCCGCAAAGGTAACCCACTCTATGTGCCTAGCGCAGGCCAAATGCCTGTGCTACCTTAGCAGCATGCGCAATTTATCTGCCGTTTGGGTCCTCTGCCTCCTGCTTCCGGCTGCAAAGCTTCTGGGCCAAGAGGTTCCAAGAGTTCAGGTTCACCTGGCGCCAAGCGTCGAAACCGCTTTGGGCGCATGGCGGGCAGACTACGCAAATTTCGCCCTGGCCAAAGTCCGCGTGGACGTCAGCCTTTTGGACCGATCCTACCTCTTTACCGAATACGGCGCACGATTTGGAGGCGGAGTGCGCAACACCAGCCAGATTCTTGACTTTTTACTCAATGACGACGGATTCATAATCGGCAACGGTGGCAGCCCGGCCATGGTCCGCCTCGAAGGCCGCGGAAGCAATTTTGCCCTAGGCTACGGCAACCGTTTTTGGATGAACAAGGGGCATTCCTTTGCTTGGGAGCTAGCTGCGGCCATGCTCAGCCACAAAATTTGGTTCAACAATTCGGGCGGAGTACCCATGCTTTCCAAGCCCTTTGTCTACGGACTCGACCGTTTAAGGCGCGGAATCGGCCTTCAGTCAGGCCTGCGCTACAGCTACTTTGACCCCTATGGCGCGATCAACTTTAGCCTTGCCCTGCGGGGCGGACTCGTGCAGACCCATTACGTGCGCGGTGTCTACTACGGCGGGAATCCGCCTTCAGCCAAGGCCCAATGGGACGGATTTATTGGCCTCGAGGCTAGCTGGTACTTACCCCTTGGCGGCAAAACGAGCAGCAGCGCAAAAAGCCCGTCGGACCAACCCAAGGTGCGCTACTACCAATGAGCCTAGCCGGAATTGCCTTTGGTACGGCAAGCCACCTCGCGGCTTTACTGGGCCACCGCAAAGCAAAACGGTGGTGGCATGGGCGCCTCCATCTTCCGCCCAAAGGCCCCTTTGACCTGCTGGTTCACTGCGCCTCCTGGGGAGAATTTTGGATGATTGAACCCTTGCTGCAGCAATGGAGCGCCAAGGGTAGTCGAGTGCTCGTCTCTTTTTTTTCACCCAGTGGAATGACTGGCTGGAGCCGCTATCAGGCTCCCGAAGGAATTTTTGCCTGCCTCGCCCCACCCGACTTCAATCCCTACCTCAGGCGGTTCTTAAACCAAACCGAGCCCAAGGCCCTGCTCATTCTTCAAACGGACCTCTGGCCAGGCCTCGCGGCGCAGACAATCCGCCAAAAAGTACCCTTTGGAGTTGCTTTTGCCCATGTTCCGCCCGGCCACCGTTGGTGGACCCCGCTGGGCTTACTCGATAGAACGCTTCTGCGCAAGGCAGCTTTTGTAGGCCTGCAGGAGGCCTCGGGAATGAAATTGGCTCTGGCCGCTGGCCTGCCCGCCCTATTACTGGGCGACGGGCGCTTTGACTCGGCCGCTTCGCGCATTGCACGGGGAGATGGCCCTCTGCCCCACTGGCATGCCTTTTTAGACCATCAGCCCCTGCTGGTTTGCGGCTCTACCTGGACCCAAGACGAAGACCTTTTGCTCCCGCTTTTGATGCGTCGCAGCCACTGGCGTTATGTTTTTGCGCCCCACGACCCCGAGCGGGCCGAGGAAGTCTTGCGGCGCCTACCCCTACAGGCGCTGCGCAGCAGTCAATGGCAGAACTACAGCCTCGAGCAAATTCAAAACCACCGAATACTCGTGGTGGACCAAATCGGGCTGCTCTTTGGCCTTTATGGCGGAGCCCAAGCGGCCTACGTCGGCGGCGCCTTTGGCCAAGGACTTCACAGCATCATTGAACCCCTGTCCTGGGGCCTTCCGGTCGCATTCGGTCCAGGCACTGGCCGCCATTGGGAGGCCGACGAAGCAATCGAGCAGGGACTGGCGCAGAAGGTTTCCAATTTTGAAGAGGCCCTTAACTGGCTAGATCGCTCTGAGGCCATGAGCCGCGACTCCTCCTGGGCTCAAGGCCAGCAAGGAGCTCTGGCGCGCCTGAGCGACCTCGTCGAGAAGGAACTTTTTAAGGACTAGGTCTTGAGTCCGAGCAAAAAGGCATACTCCATAGCCGTCTCGCGGTAGGATTCATAGCGTCCACTGGCTCCACCGTGACCAGTGTCCATGTTGCAGTACAGGTAGAGGGGAGCTGAATTGGTGCGACGATCGCGCAAGCGAGCGACCCACTTTGCAGGCTCAAAATACTGCACCTGGCTGTCGTGAAGCCCAGTAGTTACCAGCATCGGTGGGTAGTCCTGAGCCGCCACGTTGTCGTAGGGAGAGTATGCCTTCATGCAGAAGTAGGCCTCCGCTTCGTTGGGGTTACCCCACTCGTCGTACTCGCCGGTGGTTAAGGGAATGCTGTCGTCGAGCATGGTGGTGACCACATCCACAAAGGGAACGGCGGCAATCACCCCCGACCAAAGGTCCGGGCGCTGGTTGACCACTGCAGCTACTAAAAGTCCACCCGCACTTCCGCCCATGGCAAAAAGATCCGAGGCCCAGGCCTCCGACTTCAAAAAGTCACCGCAGGCGATAAAGTCGCTAAACGTATTTTGCTTGTCGGCCATTCGCCCCTGCTCGTACCACATCCTACCGAGGTACTCCCCTCCGCGGATGTGTGCAATGGCATAGGCCATTCCGCGCTCGAGCAAACTCAATCGGGCCACGCTAAACGATGGGTCCACCGTCATGCCATAGGCACCATAGCCATAAAGCAGAGTCGGAATAGGACCCTTTCGGTCTGCGGGTCCTACCCAGCTTATGGGGACCTGGGTTCCGTCCGGAGCCCTTGCCCATATTCTGCGCGTTACATAGCGATCAGGGTCGTAGCCTCCGACCACTTTTTGCACTTTTTTAACCCTTTGCTCGCGAGTGACCATGTCAAAATCGTAGGTGGTCATGGGCGTCGACAGCGAGGTGTAGGCATATCGGAGCGTTCTAGTTGCCGCAGAAGGATTAGAAGACGTGAACAGGGTGTAGGTCTCCTCGGGCATTGAAATTTGATACTCCGGGCCCCGCAATGCCTCGTCCCAGGGCCTAATCACGATTCGCAGCAATCCAAGTTCTCGTTCTTCTCGGACTAAAAAATCGTCAAAAAGGTCAATTCCTTCGAGCAGCACATGCTCGCGGTGGGCAATGACCTCCGACCAAGCAGACGGATCCAGCAGGGGCGAACTAAAAAGGGCGAAATTCCGACGACCCTCCAGATTGCTCCGAATCCACCAGGATTCCTGGTGGTGGCTCGCAGAGTACTCCAGGCCGTTTTGACGCGCGCGCAGGCAGATAAATGCTCCCAGAGGCTCCGACGCCTTAAGGTACCAAACCTCATCAGAATTGGTTGCGGACGTCGAAATCATGAGGTAGTTCTTGGACTTCCCGCGGTAAACTGTGCAGCTGAAGGCCTCGTCGGTCTCGTGAAATACCAGAACCGATGGCTCTGTCGACCCGAGAGTCTGCCTCCACACCTTATCGACCCTCAGGGTCTTGGCATCCTTGGTGGCATAAAAGAAGGTCTCTCCGTCGTCGGCCCAAGCGAAGGCGCCTGAAGTATCGTGGATTTCCATCGCATGATCAAGGCCACTAGCTACATCACGAAAGCGCAGGGTGAACTGGCGACGGCTAACAAAGTCCACGGCATAGGCCATGCGGCGGTGGTCGCGGGTCATCACCATGGAGGCGACCTGGCAATAGGACCTGCCTTCAGCAAGAACATTGACATCGAGCAGGAGCTCCTCTGGACCGTCCTCCGCGCCCTGAAACCTAACGTGAATAGGGTAATCCTGGCCTTCGCAGTACCGAGATTGGTACCAATACCCATCCATTTCAATGGACAGCGACGACTCGTTGGGGTCTAGTCGGCCAGTCATTTCGGCAAACAGCTCCTCGGTCAAGTCCTTCAAGGGCGCCATTTCATGCTCCCGATACGAATTTTCTGCAGCCAAGAACTCCAAAACCTCAGGGTTTTCGCGGTCCTTGAGCCAGTAGTATTCGTCAATACGCAGGTCGCCATGCAACTCCAAACGCTGCTCACGCTTTGCAGCCATTGGTTGCTTCATACTCAATTTTTAAAGGATGCCAACGCGGAACGCACGCGGCCCAACCCCTCCTTGGAAGGAGCATGAGAGGGATTGTACTCCAATGCCTTCAGGTAGTCCGCCTCAGCGGCCTGAATGTCGCCCAAGCGCTCCACCACAAACGCACGCGCATAGTGCGCTCGGTAGTTCACGGCACGCGCCTCAATGCTTTGGGTAAAAAACTGCCGAGCTTCGCCGTACATCTGAAGCTCCAAGTGAATAAAGCCCAAGTTGTACAAACTCTCCGCATCCTTCGGATTCAACTGCGTTGCCTGAGTAAAGGCCTCAATGGCCGAATTCCAGTTGCGTGTTTTCAAATGGAACATTCCCA
Organism: Flavobacteriales bacterium; assembly: GCA_002737315.1. Taxonomy (GTDB): domain Bacteria; phylum Bacteroidota; class Bacteroidia; order Flavobacteriales; family Schleiferiaceae; genus TMED14. Next base: position 52,761 of record NSIH01000005.1, on the reverse strand, counting down.
CTTTATAGTACACATTGAAGTCATTGGGGCGAAGTTCCGCAAGCCGCTGAAAGTAGCTAATCGCCAGAGAGCTTCCCATTGCGGAGTGCATAACCCCAGCCATATCCAGGGCCTCTTCGTATTTCGGATCCAAGTCAATAGCCTTCTGAATGTAGGAAAGGGCCATATTGGTATCCAATTTATCGTCCCGTATGCTAATACCCTTGAGGAAGTAGGACGTAGGATTATTGGGATCAAGAGCAATCACCTCGTCTGCAAGCTCAATGCTCTTGGCGTACTCCATGACCACCTGGTAAAGCTCTGCCAGCTTAAGACGGCACTCGACCTCCTTGGGGTAGAGTTTGGCACAGCGCGTCCATGCATCGCGGGATATGCGCGTTTCGTTGCTCACGTAATGCGCGTCACCCAAAACCCTCAAGGCATCGTGGTCGCTGCTGTCAATGGTGAAGGCCGACTGCGCATCCATCTTGGCATAGGGAAAGTTCTTAACCGACATATAATAGTCCGCCCGTGCAACGAGGGTCTTGACATTCTCAGGGTCCTCGCGCAAGAGCGCCGTCAGGGAATCAAGCCTCCGGGATTCCTTATCGAGGCCTGTTGAATCTTCGCTTGTGGGACTGCTGCAGGAGCAGGCGAGCAAAAGCGCCAGACTAAAGGGCAGGAAGCTTCGCAACAATCGCGTTTTCAATCTCTTCACAAAGTTCAGGGTTATCCTTTAGAATGGCTTTAACTCCGTCGCGTCCCTGCCCCAGTTTGGTGTCGCCGTAGCTAAACCAACTGCCGCTTTTGGTAATTACGTTGGTAGAAACGCCCAAGTCCACAATCTCACCCACCTTACTAATTCCCTCTCCGTAGAGAATATCAAATTCCGCCGTACGGAAGGGAGGCGCAACCTTGTTCTTAACCACCTTGACCTTTACGCGGTTGCCAATGGCAACGTCGCCGTCCTTAATTTGGGTAGAGCGGCGAATGTCTAGGCGCACTGAGGCATAAAACTTTAGAGCGTTACCGCCTGTGGTGGTCTCGGGACTGCCAAACATCACCCCAATTTTCTCGCGAAGCTGGTTGATGAACATGCAGGTAACGTTGGTCTTAGAAATCGTTGCGGTTAGCTTGCGAAGGGCCTGCGACATGAGGCGCGCGTGAAGACCCACCTTAGACTCGCCCATCTCGCCCTCAATTTCCGCCCGCGGAGTTAAGGCGGCCACAGAATCCACAATAATTAAATCAATCGCTCCCGAGCGAATTAAGTTATCGGTGATTTCCAATGCCTGCTCTCCATTGTCCGGCTGAGAAATAATCAAATCCTCGGTCTTTACTCCGAGCTTCTCGGCATAAAACCGATCAAATGCGTGCTCGGCATCGATGAAGGCGGCAATGCCTCCTTTGCGCTGCACTTCTGCAATCGCATGCAGCGTGAGGGTCGTCTTACCCGAGGATTCAGGGCCGTAGATCTCGATAACTCGACCGCGCGGATAGCCTCCAATGCCAAGGGCAATGTCAAGACCAAGGGAGCCTGAGGGTATAATCTCTACCTCCTCAATGGCCTTATCGCCCATGAGCATAACCGCACCCTTGCCGTAGGTCTTATCTAATTTCTCCATGGTGAGGCGAAGTGCCTTCAATTTGGCTTCACGTTCTTGACTCATTGTGCTTTTAATATTAATGGTTTAGGCCAAAATTAGGGCGATCCAATAGCATCAGTCGTCCGGTAAACGAAAGTAAGCGCTTACCGTGGCTGCCGCAACGGACGTTGAAAACTATTGCGGACTTTTTAGGCTCCGGCAAGAATCTGCTTGCTGGCTTCCTTGGTATCTACCTTGGCGATAACCCGCTCCACGTGACCGTCCTCGCTGATCACAAAGGTCTCCCGGTTCACCCCATCGTACGCTCGACCCATAAACTTTTTAGGCCCCCAGACTCCATAGGCCTGGCAGATGGTCTTCTCGGTGTCGGCGAGCAGCGAGAAATTCAACGAAAACTTGTCGGCGAACTTGCCGTGCGACTTCACGCTGTCGGGCGAAACTCCTAGCACCACGTAGCCCGCATTCTGAAGTTCCGATTGGCCGTCGCGGAAGGAGCAAGCCTCTGCCGTACAGCCCGGGGTGTCGTCTTTAGGGTAGAAGTAGAGAACTACTTTTTTTCCTGCGAATTGAGCGAGTGACACGGTGGTTCCGTGCTGGTCTTGGGCTTCAAATTGGGGGGCGAGGTCGCCAGGCTTAAGGTGCGTCATCAGTTTTCTTATTAAGTCTGTTAAAGGTAACGCTGGGGTTTCGACCTTTGTTCCGTGACCAAGAAGCAAAAAGCGGCCTACCTCATCGAGCACCTCGAGAACCTGTATCCGGAGGTTCCGATTCCGCTTGACCACTACAGCCCGTTCACCTTGTTGTGTGCCGTAGTACTGTCTGCGCAGTGCACGGACGTCCGTGTCAACACCATAACCCCTCGCCTTTTTGCCAAAGCAGATACTCCTGAAGCCATGGCCGCCCTGAGCATCGAAGAAATTGCCGAGATCATTCGGCCCTGTGGACTAGTTCCCATGAAATCAAAGGGACTTAAAGGACTTTCTGAGATGATCGTTGGGCTGCACGGAGGCCAGGTTCCGCAGTCGTTTGAAGCGCTTGAAGCCATGCCGAGCGTGGGGCATAAAACTGCCTCGGTGGTGATGAGTCAGGCCTTTGGCGTGCCGGCCTTCCCGGTCGATACCCACATTCACCGCCTGATGACCCGATGGAAGCTTACCTCAGGCAAAAGCGTGGAACAAACCGAGCGGGACGCCAAGAAACTTTTTCCACAAGCAAAGTGGAACAAACTCCACCTTCAAATCATTTTTTATGGGAGGGAATACAGCCCGGCTCGTGGCTGGTCTCTCGACAAAGACTTCCTGACCAAGACCCTTCTTCAAGGTTCCAAGGCCTAAAGCCTAACCAAAATAGTTGACCAAAAAAAGCGGCCCGGGTTTCCCCAGGCCGCCTTGAAGCTTTATGCTATTAATGGCTTAGAGCACAGAAACCTTAAAAGTCTTGACATCGCCACCCTTGGCAACACGCACCAGGTAAAGTCCGCGCTGAAGGTCACCAACAAAAATCGGAACATTCGCATCGGCCATAACATTGGTGGACCGAACCACCTTGCCACTTAGGTCAAGAACCTCTACTGCATGCTCCCCGAAAAGCAAACCGAAGTTCACGTTAACAAAGTCAGACGCTGGGTTTGGTGCAAGCACTACCTGGTTCAAAGGATTCTCTCCTAGGCTCGTGGTCATGCAGTTTGCCGCGTTAGTAGCGGGACAGTTAATGCTATGAATCCAAAGATTGTTGAAGGTCTTGGAGTTACTGTAGCCAGAGTACCAACTGCTTAGTGCCGCTAGGTACATGTATTTAGTTCCTGAACGTGCGCCAAAGGTTTGGTCGTTGCGAATCAACAGGGTATTGGCCCCTGAGTTGTTGTACATCGTCAGGTTGAAGTAGTAGCCAATATTGCTAAAATTGAGCAGCACTCCACGACCGGTAACGGTATCTGCAAAATTGTACTCCGCGTAACCATTCGTTATATTGCTTGCCGTCAGAACCTGCTGCCCATAGGCTACAAGCTTGTTGGCATCCCATCCGCTGGTATTCCCCCCGAATGCAGAGGAGTCATACACCGCGAGCTCCAAAATGGCGCCAGCCTGGCTGGTGCTGCTCAAGTAGACGCGCGCTCCAAAGAGCATCTCGTCATTGACCAGCTCTTGCATGTTGGTCATCTGTGATCCATCGCCCCACTGCGTAGTGTTGGAGGATGCACCGATGGAATTATCCCAGTTGCCGTTGTCCAGAGACATTACCGAGTCGGTCACGAACACCGATCCAAGCGTGTCGGAGGCAATGCTCACCGAGTCAGAAACCAAGTTGTAGGTAAAGTCGTACCGGCCCACTGCAGAAGGAGTCCAAGACGTCGTGTAGGTGTTTAACTGGTTCCAAGTAGCCGTATCTCCTGAAGCAAGAGAAGCTATGATTGGCGAGTTGATGGTCTGAACCATAGCTCCGGTAGTTGCATTGAAAATCTTCATTTGCAGCTTGACGTTGGTCTGGGCATTCTGGCCGCTGTTGAAGCAGTTGGCGTCAAAGGCAATCGGACGAACCTGCTTCAAGGTCATGCGACCCATGCGAGCGGACTCCTGATTGGCTCCAAAGACAATATCTTGGGCTGGCGAGCCGTCGGAACCCGCAGTGAAGGTCAAGCGGTTCTTGGGAGTAGAAATAATTTTTAAATCGTCCAACTGCCAGAAGTAGTAGTCTCCGTCAAAGCGAAAGCGAATCTTTACGTTAGCTTGGTTGCCCACGTACTGGCCAATGCTCACGGCAATTGCCGAGTTGCGCGCAGTCGCCGAGTTTACTGCAATGCCCGCGTTAAGCGTTACGTTACCCGACCAGGTTACTCCACCGTCGGTAGAGAAATCAAGGTAGGTAGCAGGAACCGTTTGTACACCCCCTGCGCCGGCAAAGCGACGGTAGTATTGAGTAAACAGAAGATCGACCGTAGGATGACCCAGGAGGTTGATTACTCCAGTCTCCAGGTTGGCCACGTGCGGAGCACAAGCCAAGGCTCCAGTACCACAAAAGTTACCGGCGATGCCTGCGTTGTCTAAGAAGTCGGAGTCAAAAACCACAAATCCGTTGGCAGCAGTAGTGCTTTGAATGGGCAACTGTCCCGTTGAAGCTGGGCCAGCGTAAGCACCTCGTGAACCTGTTGCATTAGAAGGCGTAGTTGTGGTTCCACGGTATTCCCACTTCGCATCGAGATCGGCAACGCCTACAGCGGTACCGTAGTTCATCCAAGTAGTAGGAATTCCGCTTGCGAAGTCTTCGGACCAAATAACGGTCTCCCCTTGGTAGTAGCTTGCGACCTCCGCTTGGCTCATGGATCGTGCAGGTGAAGCGTCAACACAGCGCTCGTTGGGAGCAGCTCGCTGAACTTTTTGGGCAAATACAACCCCCGATGCAAGAAGGGCGGTCGTTAGTAGTAGGGCTTTTTTCATTCAAATTGATTGTTAATGTTCAATGGCGCCAAACTTACAAAAGAAATGGCAATAAGTACAGAATGTCCAAAAGGACATCCAGTTGTTAAAACAAGCTGCCTTCTTTTTGCTAGTCCTGATAGGCCTCCATCGGTGCGCAGGTACAAATTAGGTTGCGGTCTCCGTAGGCATCGTCTACGCGGCGAACTGCCGGCCAAACTTTGTTTTCGAGCGAATCCGGCATGGGGTAACCCGCCTGCTGGCGGCTGTAGGGAAGGGTCCAATGGTCCGCTACGAGCATGGCCTGAGTATGCGGCGCATTCTTAAGCGGGTTATTGTGAGCGTCGGAACTGCCGTCTGCAATCGCCATTGCCTCTGCGTGTATGGCAAGCATGGCATCGCAGAAGCGATCAAGCTCGACCCTCGACTCGGACTCTGTGGGTTCGACCATCATGGTTCCGGCTACCGGAAAACTCACTGTGGGTGCGTGGTATCCGAAATCCATCAATCGCTTGGCAATGTCGGTTACCTCAATACCAGTATCGCGCTTGAGCGGTCGGCAATCCAAAATCATCTCGTGCGCGGCGCGGCCGTTCTCGCCGGTGTACAAAATTGGATACGCAGCCTCGAGGCGTGACTTCATGTAGTTGGCATTCAAAATAGCCACCCGAGTGCTTTGGGTTAGTCCCTCGCCGCCCAGCATTTTAATGTACCCATAGGAAATCAGCGTCACCAGGGCACTGCCAAAGGGCGCCGCAGAAACGGGACCAATGGCATGCGTTCCGCCGCATTCCACGATGGGATGGCCCATCAAAAAGGGAGCAAGGTGGCTGGCCACGCAGATGGGGCCTACGCCGGGCCCACCGCCTCCGTGGGGAATGGCAAAGGTCTTGTGAAGATTTAAGTGGCAGACGTCTGCACCAATCATTCCTGGTGAGGTTAGGCCCACCTGGGCGTTCATATTGGCTCCGTCCATGTAGACTTGTCCGCCGAACTGGTGAATTATGGCGGTGGCTTCCTTGATTCCGGACTCAAACACGCCGTGGGTCGATGGGTAAGTCACCATCATCGCAGCAAGAGTATCCTTGTGCTGCTCCGCCTTGTTGCGCAGATCGACAAGATCAACATTGCCATGCTCGTCGCAACCGACTACAACCACGTCCATGCCTGCCATAACGGCGGAGGCAGGATTGGTTCCGTGCGCAGACGATGGAATCAGCGCGGTCACGCGGTGGTGGTCGCCGCGGCTGCGGTGGTAGGCACGAATGACCAAGAGGCCCGCGTACTCACCCTGAGCGCCTGAATTAGGCTGCAGCGAAGTTGCAGCAAAGCCGGTCACCTCGGCCAAATCACGCTCCAAACTGCGAAGCACCTCGTGGTAGCCCGCGGCCTGTTCCACGGGTACAAAGGGGTGCATGTTGGCGAATGCCGGCCAACTCAAAGGCAGCATCTCGGCAGCAGCATTGAGCTTCATGGTGCAGCTACCCAGTGATATCATGCTGTGATTCAATGAAATATCACGGCGCTCCAGCTTCTTGATGTAGCGCATCATTTCGGTTTCGCTGCGGTAGCTGTGAAAGACCGGGTGGGTCAAAATAGCCTCGCTGCGCAAATGCTTCAAACGCGTTGCCCCGTCTTGAAAGACCGGAGCGGCAAGCGCCAATCCCGCGGCAATGGCCTCCACAAGGGCGACGGCATCTTCGTGGTTCATGAGTTCGTGCGTGCTGATGTGAACGCCCTGATCGGTGTAACCGAGGTTGATTTGACGGGCCTCCGTCGCTTTTTGGAGGGCGGAACGCTGCTCTTTTGAAGCCTCAATAGTCAGGGTATCAAAAAATTCCTCGTGCTTGACCTTAATGCCCATTGCCTTGAGGGCATCGGCAATTCCGCTTGCCTTAGCATGAATACGGTGGGCAATGTCTTGAAGACCCTCGGGACCGTGGAACACGCCATACATTCCTGCCATCACGGCCAAAAGAACCTGTGCGGTGCAAATGTTTGACGTTGCCTTGTCGCGCTTAATATGCTGCTCGCGGGTTTGAAGGGCCATGCGAAGGGCGGGCTTGCCGTCGACGTCAATAGTCCGACCAATAATACGGCCCGGCATAAAGCGCTTGTAGGCGTCCTTGCTGGCAAAGAATGCCGCGTGCGGACCCCCATAGCCCATGGGAATGCCCAGACGCTGGCTAGACCCAAACACCACGTCGGCACCCCAAGATCCGGGAGAAGGAAGCAGGGTCAAGGCCAGAATATCGGCAGCTACCGCCAAGCGAACTTCGCGGCGAGCGCATGCTGCACTGAACTCCACGTAGTCGCGCACCGAACCGCTTGCTGTGGGGTACTGCACCAATGCTCCAAAAAATTCCTCGCTCGGCTCAAAAGTCATGGCGTCGCCAAAGACGAGCTCCACGCCTATCGGCTCGGCACGGGTTTGCAGCAAAGCCTTGGTTTGCACATACACGTCTTGATCGACAAAGAACTTCAGCACGTCGCGCTTTTGCTGCTCTCGGCTGCGGGCAGCCAGCAAAAGGGTCATGGCCTCTGCCGCGGCCGTGGACTCGTCGAGCAGGGAGGCATTAGAAATTTCCATGCCCGTCAGGTCAATAACCAAGGTCTGGAAGTTCAAAATGGCCTCCAACCGGCCCTGGGCGATTTCGGCCTGGTAGGGGGTGTAGGCTGTGTACCATCCTGGATTTTCTAAAACATTTCGCTGTATTACCGCCGGCAGTGCACTGGGGTGGTAGCCTTGACCGATGTAGCTCGCAAAAACCTGATTTTTTTGCGAAAGAGCATATATGTGGCGCAAGTAAGCGCTCTCACTGATGGCCGGAGCAATGTCAAGGGGTCGCGGATTGCGAATGCCCGACGGAACCGTCTCGTTGATAAGTTGGTCCAGATCAGCGGCTCCAATGGCTTGAAGCATGGAACCTTGTTCCTTGGACTGGGGGCCGATATGGCGGCTTTCGAAACTTCCCTGCATGGCGGGCGGAATTTGGGGTTTAATCGAGCAAAATTACTAGTGGTATAACCTACCTTGCGCATGCTTGTTCAGCCATTATGAACCGATTTATTAGCATTGACGAAGCGGCCCTCCGAGACGCTGCTGATCCACTTGGCCATCTAAGGGCGGAATTCCACCTGCCAACCCTTGAAGGACAAGAAGTTATATACCTTACCGGGAACTCTCTAGGCCTTCAACCGGTGGGTGCGGCCGCGGCCATTGCGACCGAACTCGAAAGCTGGAAAACCCACGGCGTCGAAGGACACTTCAAGGGGCCCAACCCTTGGATGCCCTATCACGAGCGGCTCACGGATTCCCTAGCGCGCTTGGCCGGCGCAAAACCCAGCGAAGTAGTGGCCATGGGATCGCTCACAGGCAACCTGCACGCCCTTTTAGCCTCCTTTTATCGTCCTTCGGCCGACCGTCCCTTGCTGGTTTGCGAGGCTAAGGCCTTCCCTTCAGACCAGTATGCACTGGCCAGTCAGGTTCAAATGCACGAAGGCGCTGCGCTCCTAGAAATTAGCGGCACGGACCCCGACGGTGCGCCCAATCCCCAAGAGGTGCTGGCGGCAATTGAGAAACACGGTCACCGCGGAGCTACCTTACTGATGGGTGGGGTGCACTACTTCACCGGCAGAGCCTACCCTATGGCTCAAATCACGGCGGCAGCCCAGGCCAAAGGCATGATTGTGGGCTGGGACCTCGCGCATGCCATGGGAAACGTACCCCTTCAGCTCCACGACTGGGGTGTGGATTTTGCCGTATGGTGTTCCTATAAATACCTCAATTCGAGTCCGGGCGGAGTTGCAGGGATTTATGTGCACGAGCGCCATCACGGCCCCGAGGTCTTTCGACTGGCAGGATGGTGGGGCCACGACAAGTCCACCCGTTTTAGCATGCCCTCAGAATTTGTTCCAGAGCGCAGCGCCGAAGCCTGGCAGTGGTCCAATGCTCCCGTGCTGGCGATGGCCGCACACCGAGCCGCACTCGACGTCTTTGACCGCGCCGACCTCAAGGCATACCGAGAAAAGTCCGTGGCAATGACCGAAGTGCTTTTAGGCCTACTCGATAATGTGGCCGAGCAGACTGGCCAAAAAATTAGGGTTTTGACCCCGCGCGACCCGCAGCACCGCGGATGCCAAATCTCGGCTCAGTTTGAAGGCCGAGGCCGCAGCTTCTTTGACTCTCTGGTCGCCAAGGGGGTTTATGCAGACTGGCGCGAGCCGGGCACCGTGCGCATGGCACTGGCTCCGCTTTATTCTTCGTTCAAGGATTTAGCCCGCCTCGAAGTCCTGCTTTTTGAAACCCTTGCCCAACCCTAAAAACGCAGCAGCGCGATGAACCAACCCAAACACGCAGCCGTGGTAGGCTCCGGACTTGTAGGCAGCCTTTGGACCACCTTTTTAGCTCGCAGGGGCTACCGCGTGGACGTCTATGAACGTCGGGGCGACTCCCGCCGCGCAGGCTACCAAGGAGGGCGATCCATCAACCTTGCCCTAAGCGACCGCGGATGGCGGGCCTTGGAGGCCGTGGGCGTGGCAGAAGCCGTGCGCCGCGAAGCAATTCCCATGTACCGCCGCGTCATGCACGCCATCGACGGCACCATCACGACCCAGCCCTACGGCGAGCAGGGACAGGCAATTTGGTCGGTTTCGCGGGGCGGAATCAACATGGCCCTCATGACCGAGGCCGAAAAGCACCCCAACGTGAGCATTCACTTTGAACACAACACCGACCTGGTGGACGCCGACCAGGGCCGAATTCAGTGGACCGCACCCGACTCCAGCGGCCAGGGGCAATTTGACGCTATTTTTTCAACCGACGGTGCCAACTCGGGAATCCGCCAGGCCCTGCAGCACCAGGGCGCTATGGATTGGAGCGAGCAGGTAATCGAGCACGGATACAAGGAACTGATCATACCCGCCGGGCCCAACGGCAGCTCCTTGATTGAGCGCGAGGCCCTTCACATTTGGCCCCGAGCGAGCTACATGCTCATTGGCCTCCCCAACCCCGACGGCAGCTTCACGATGACCCTGTTCTTCCCGAACGAAGGCCCGGTCAGCTTCGCCTCCCTGGCCGATCCTGCGGCGGCTGCGGTGTTTTTTGCGGAGCATTTTGCGGACGCCTACGCCATGATGCCCGACTTTGAAGCGCAGTGGGCCCACTACCCCTCAAGCAAACTCTCTATTGTGCGCAGCTGGCCCTGGTCCAAGGGCAAGGTGGTCCTCTTTGGAGACGCGACGCACGCCATCGTTCCATTCTATGGCCAAGGCATGAATTCCGGATTCGAAGACTGCTTTGAGCTGAACCGCATGATGGACGCCCTGGGCGAAGATCCCGCGACCCTGTTCCCCGCCTTTGAGGCCGAGCGCAAGCCCAACGCCGACGCCATTGCCGAGCTCGCCCTGCTTAACTTCATCGAAATGCGCGACCTCACCGGCCAGGTCGAGTTTTTGCTGCGCAAAAAAATTGAATCGGTCCTGCACCGCGAGCAGCCCGAGCGGTGGATTCCGCTCTATACCCAGGTAACCTTTAGCCAAATACCCTACTCCCTGGCCTTGGAGCGCGGACGCCAAATGGACCGCGTCTTTGCCGAGGTAATGCAGTGGCCCGGAATCGCCGAAAACTGGGACCGGCCCGAGACCTTGGCAAAGATTTGGGAGGTTGCCGATAAGTACCTAGAAACTAGTAACTAGCCACGGGTTACGTGAGCGCTGCGCGGACCTTTTTAAACAACGCACTTACAAAGACGTAGTCCACGACTTCTTGGTCGGTCGCCTTTAGGATTTCGGGGCCGGAGCCCTCCCAAGCCTTGTAGCCGTGGCGAAGGAGCACCACATGGTCGCCGATTTCAAGAACCGAATTCATATCATGGGTATTCACTACCGTGGTCATGCCAAATTCGCGAGTGAGTTCCTGAATAAGTTGGTCAATAACCACTGAGGTTTCGGGATCAAGCCCAGAATTGGGCTCGTCGCAAAACAGGTACTTTGGATTCAGCGCAATAGCACGGGCAATAGCCACACGCTTTTGCATGCCTCCCGAAAGCTCTGCCGTGTTCTTTCGCAGGGCCGACTGCGGAATTCGAACTCGGTCGAGGCAAAAAGCAATGCGGGCATTTTTTTCGGACAGCGGCAGAGCCGAGAAGAAATCCAGCGGAAAACGCACGTTTTCTTCAACCGTAAGGCTGGTGAACAGGGCCGAGGCCTGAAAAACCATTCCCATCTCTTGGCGAAGGACCTTGCGCTCGCGCTCGGGCATTCCCGTCCAGTCGCGTCCGTCGAGAAGCACCTGACCGGCATCGGGCTTGACCAGGCCGACGATGGATTTGAGCAAGACCGTTTTGCCGGATCCGCTCGAGCCAATGATCAGGTTGCACTGCCCGCGCTGAAGCTGCATATCAATACCCTTGAGTACCTCTTGGTCCCCGAAGGACTTCTTAATTCCCCTGACTTCGATCACCGCCTACTGAAGCATTACGTTAGTGAGGATGTAGTTGAATAGGATGATGGTGAACGACATGGCAACCACCGCCTTGGTGCTGGCTTTGCCGACTTCGACCGCTCCGCCCTTGACGTTGAATCCGTACCAAGCGGAGATGGAGCTGATGATGAAGGCAAAAAATACGGTCTTGGTTAGGGCGTAGACCACAAAGTAGGGGTTGAACTCGTCAAAGTAGCCCATTAAGAAATGGTCGGGATTGACCATTTGCAACCAATCTCCTGCCAGGTATCCGCCCAAAAGGCCCATGAAAATGCTAAAAACGATTAAAACAGGGAAAAACAGCAGGCAGGCAACAATCTTGGGAAGCACCAAATAGCCCGCCGGGTTGATGCCCATGACCTGAAGCGCATCCATTTGCTCGGTAACCCTCATGGCCCCCAAAGACGACGATATGTTGGACCCCACCTTGCCCGCCAAAATCAGCGATACGATGGTGGGCGAGAACTCCAGCACAATGCCTTCGCGGACCGCCACGCCGATAAAGAGGTCGGGAATGAAGGGGTCGTCGAGGTTGATGGCCGTTTGAATGGTCAATACGGCCCCCATGAATAAGGAAATAAACACCACCAAGGGGATGCTGCTCAAGCCCAAAAGTTCGATTTCGCGCATCAAGGATTTACCGAATTCCCGCCATGATTCGGGACGGCGAAGTACCGATCCGAGAAAAAGGAAGTAAGACCCGAGTCCGAGAAAAAATCCGTTGAGCATTGCATTCAAAGGTAAGCTACCTTAGGGGCATGAAGCGACGATTTTGGATTGTACTGCTTGCGCTATGCTGCGCTACCACCATAATTTCCTGCGGAGCCGGGCGCGACTGCGACTGCCCAAGCTTTAAAAACTAGGTTGGGCTGCGCCCTCCAAAGGACCTGGTGCAAGCAGCCCGGGTTTTCTTAATTTTACCCTTGTGAACAGCCTAGACCTCAACTGGCGACGGCTCGCCGGACGGATTCCTGAAGCGGCGGAGGCCGAGGCTTCGCGCATTGTGCGCGCCTTTAAAGGAGAGGTGGTGCTGACGCCGCCTCGTTCGAGCAAATGGGGCTCCTACCGTTGGAGGCCCGACCTAGGGGCCAAAATTTTTTTAAACCGCGACCTGCAGCCCGAAGCCATGCTCATTACCCTGCTGCACGAACTCGCCCATGCCCAAGTGCGCTCTTGGGATGGAATCGGCTGCATGCCCCACGGCAGCGAATGGCAAGGTCGTTACCGCGACCTGCTCGGCCCGTTTCTGGATGTTCCCGGAGTCTTTAGTCCGGCCGTAGTAACTGCCCTAAAGAAACAGCTACACAAGCCCAAGGCTTCCTGCGGAGCCGCGCCAGACCTGCTGCGTGCCCTTCGCGCGGAATCGGACGCACTCCGCGTGGAACAGCTGCCCGAGGGAAGCTGGTTTCGCCTTGCAAACGGAATGGAATTTTGCAAGGGGCCAAAGCGCCGAAGCCGCTTTGCCTGCACCGAGAAAAAAACCGGCCGTACCTTTACCGTGCACGCACTCGCTGAGGCGACGCGCTCCCAAGAATGAGTTCTCCTCTCGCCAACCCCAACTTTGAAATTGCCCTTCTCGGTGGCGGACAACTGGGCAAAATGCTTCTGGCCGAAGCATTGAGAATGGACGTTTCGGTGCGTGCGCTCGATCCCGACCCCAAGGCGCCCTGCCGCTTGGGCCTTCGCCGCTTTGAAGAAGGCGACTTCAGGGATTTTGATACCGTAGTTCGCTTCGCCCGCGGAGCCCAGTCGGCCGTGATTGAAATCGAAACCGTGAACGCTGACGCTCTGGAGCTTTTGGAGGCTGAGGGGGTACGATGCTTTCCTCCTTCTGCGGCCCTGCGAATCATTCAAAACAAGGCTGCCCAAAAGAATTTTTGGCTGGAGAACGACCTTCCAAGCTCAAAATTTGAGCGTTTTAGCGGCGGCGCAAGCCTTAAGGAGGCGGTGGCCGAGGGACGCTGGACCCTCCCCCTGGTTTGGAAGCTTGCCGAAGGAGGCTACGACGGCTTTGGCGTTGCCCTACTGCGCCGGCCTGAAGAACTGGATAATCTTCCTGAGCAGGCCTGCATTGCCGAGAGCCTGGTGGATATTGCCGAAGAAATCGGGGTAATCGTCGCCCGCCATCCCGACGGGAGCATGGCGACTTTTCCGCCGGTGGCCATGGAGTTTCACCCGAGTGCCAACCAGGTCGAATTCGTAGTTTGCCCCGCTCCCCTGCCTGCCGAGGCCTTGGCCGAGGCCGAAGAACTTGCCCGTCGGGCGGCCAGCGCACTTGGAATCTTGGGCCTTCTGGCCGTTGAGCTGTTCTACACCCGTGACGGGCACTGGCTAATCAACGAAGTGGCTCCGCGCCCCCATAATTCAGGACACTTAACTATTGAAGGCTGCGAGACCTCGCAGTTTGAGCAGCTCCTGCGCTGCGCCACCGGACTCCCCTTGGGTTCAACGGCCCTGCGCCAACCCACCGTAATGGCCAACGTGGTCGGTGCCGAAGGGCATCAGGGCCCTGTCGCTTACGAGGGCTTGGAACGCGCCCTTGCGGTACCCGGAACCCGGCTGCACCTCTACGGAAAATCAGAGACCCGTCCCTTTCGCAAACTAGGCCACTGGACCGCCGTAGGCAAGAGTCTCGACGAGGCCCGAAGCCGAGCTGCTGCCGCCCGCAACGCACTAACCGCCCTTAGCTACACTAAATCATGAATACCAAAGAATCCGCCCGCGTGGGCATCGTCATGGGAAGCCAAAGCGACCTGCCCGTCATGCAAGGTGCCGCAGACAGCCTCAAAGAATTTGGTATAGCCTACGAAATCACCGTGGTCTCGGCCCATCGAAGCCCCCTGCGCATGATCGAGTACGCACAGCAGGCCGCCGGCCGCGGAATCCAAGTGATCATCGCCGGAGCCGGCGGAGCGGCACACCTCCCAGGCATGATAGCAAGCGCTACCCCACTGCCCGTGATTGGGGTTCCGGTCAAAAGCAGCAATTCCATGGACGGATGGGATTCCGTTTTAAGTATTTTGCAAATGCCTAAAGGAGTACCCGTAGCTACGGTGGCCTTGAACGGAGGTGCCAACGCCGGCATCCTTGCTACACAAATTTTGGGTGCAACCGACCCAAGCCTGAGGCAAGTCATAGCCGACTATAAAGAAACCATGCGCCTCTCGGTTGAAGACATGGCAAAGTCGGTAGAAAAGGGTTTATAGGGCCCGAAGTCTCGCCATCACCACTTCTTTTTTGCGGTTGGCAACCGGCACATTGGAGTCGTCCTCGAGAATAAGGTAGCCTCCATCGCTCGAGACGTAGCGCTTTATAATGTCCATGTTAACCAGGTGCGACTTATGTACTCGCTCAAAATCGTAGGGAGCAAGAATGGTCTCGAAATCTTTGAGGGTACGCGATGCCAGGAGCTTTTTGCCGCCGCGCATGAAGAACTGGGTGTAGTTCGAGGTGGATTCACAGCGCAAAATTTCGGTAATCCGCACGACGTGCATGCCCTCGGTACTCGAAATCACTAATTTTTTGACGCTTCGATCGCGCAGGTTGTCGACCAAGGCCCCGAGCTGGGCTGAGGGTATGGCCGAGGTGGCCTTTTTGACGGCACGAGCAAGTTCTTCGGGGTCGATTGGCTTGAGCAGGTAGTCAACAGCACTTGCCCTAAAAGCGCGTACGGCATAGCTCTCGTGGGCCGTAACCACGATGACTGCACCGGTCCACTCGGGCTCGTCGACCGAAAGGCGCTCGAGCAGGTCAAAGCCCAATTCACCGGTAAGGTGTACGTCAAGAAAGAGCAGGTCTGGCTTGCGACCCAGGAGCAGTTCCCAGGCCTCATCGACCGTAGAGGCCTCGTAGACCTCGCGCACCTGAGGGCAAAACAAATCCAGTTTGCCACGCAGGGCCTTGCGGCTTGGGGCTTCGTCGTCGAGCAGTAGGGCCTTCATAGACTGCTAACTTACCCTAAACCCCCCATACTTCGACCTTCGGGAGCGCGAGGACGACCCTCGTTCCCTCATTGAGATCTTCGACAGCAAGACGGTAGGGCTCGCCACTGGCCTCCGCCAAGGCCTTGAGGCGGCTCTCGAGAATCCTAGTGGCCATGGAACGCTTCTGCCCCTCATCGCCGGTTTGCTGAACCCCTGCCGCCAAGCGACCAATTCCGTTGTCTTCGATCTCGATGCGAATCCTGCCGGGTTCAACTGCCTGAAGCAGGCGAAGGGTAAGGCGTCCGCGCCGGCCCTGCAGGGGGCGGAGTCCGTGCAGAATGGCATTCTCGACTAGGGGCTGCAAAAGCATGGGTGGAATCGCTAAGTCATTCGGGTCCAGAGCCTCATCAACCTCGAGAACGTGATCAAAACTCTGATCAAAGCGCATTTGTTCCAAGGCAATGTAGTGCGACAGCGCGTCAAGCTCCTCGCGGAGCTCCACCCGCTCCTGGTCGGCCTTCTCTAGGGTGTAGCGCATAAGTTTGGCAAAGCGGTTCAGGTACTGCACGGCCTCGCGGGGCTTTTGCTCCATAACAAACGAAGAAATGGATTCCAAGGCGTTGAAGGTGAAGTGCGGATTCATTTGCAGCCTAAGAGCCATGCGCTCGAGTTCGGCCTTCTCAGAAGCCCACCTCTTGGATTCCCTTTGGCGGCGAAGGACAAGCCAAAGCAAGCTACCCGCGGCAGAGAGCAAAGCCAGTGCAAGCGGAACCCAGAATCGGGGCTGTGCCCACCAGGGCCTCGGGAGCCAAAGGCTAAACCGCTGAATCGGATCAGAATCGAGCTCCAGGAGGTGCCTTCCCGGGGAGAGTCCGGCCAAAACTAGGGTGCGGCCTGGACCAAGGTCTACCCAGTCTGCGCCGTCACGCCGGTAGCGAAGAGTGCGGGCGTCGGCCTGCGGATCGCCCAACCGCGCCAAGCGCAGCACAAAATTGGCAGCACCCTGGCCCTCCTGAATCTGCCAGCTGCGCAAAACCCAGCGAGGGCTTCCAAACGGACTTATTCCGCGCTGCGGCGAATTGACGTAGAGCCCGAGGTCGCTCCAATGCCAGTGGTAGCCGAGCTCAGACCAGCTGCGCAGGGCCGCAGGAACCTTGGCCGGAGCCGCGCAGGGCTCAAAGCGACCGTCAGACCACTTCTGGTACCCTGTGGTGGTATGAACAAAGACGGAATCCTCGACGGTTCCAGCCTCAAGAACCCATTCGCTCAACCGCGACTTCCAGGCGCCGGACACCCATTCGAGGGCTCCGAACTCGCCATAAAGCAGCCAGCGCCCCTTGGGAAGTTCCACTAATCCGCTGGGAACGCCCGTTTTGGGCAGGGGGATGATTACCTGCCCCTCGGCGCTGAGGAGCTGGAGGCCCTTGCTGCCGAGAACGGCAAATTGGTCAGGCCCTCGGCGAGCCACCGACTTAATTCGGCCCGTGTTGTAGGACGCACTGCGCAAATCATACCATTGCTCCGGACGCGGAATGCGGATTATGCCTTCTCGCAGGGCCAAAAGAAGCCCTCCGTTACCGTCGCTGGCCAAGGCGAGGGCTCCGTCGAGGGGATTCCCACTCAGGGCAACCATGGAGCGGACTTTGCCGTCGACCCAATAGAGGCCGTCGCGCCCTACTGCCCACCATGACCCATGGTCTTTTGCAGGCATCCACTGAGCGTCCCTTGGTCCTTCAGGATGAGCTTCCCAACCCTCGTCGGTCAGGCGTTCTAGGCCCTCATCGGTCTCGGCCCATACTCCCAGGTGATCGACAGCAGCCGACCGAACCGGCTGGTCGCGCACTCGGGTCCAGAGTCCAGCGCCGCCGCGAATCCAAAGTCCGCGGTCGGAGGCTACCCACCAGGAGGCCCCTCGGCGGCCAAACTGCTTAGCTCCACCCAAACCATCAAGGGACTGGGGCTGAAATTTCCCGGCGCCTATTCGCAGCCAAAGCTGTTCAGGGCCCAAAACCCATAGGCTGTCGCCCTTAGCCTCGACGTCGACAATTGGTCCCGGCAGGCTGTTTATTAGTTCAGCGGATCCTTCGAGGGGAATCCAGTAAAGTCCGCCCGAAGTCGCGGCATAGGTGCCCTTCTGAATTGGGGCAACACCAAGCACAATGGGCGGCTGGCCCGTCCACTGAATTTGGACTACGGATAGTCCGTCGTAGTGAAGGACGCCCTCGTCTTGGGTTGCCATCCACCACAATCCGTCTGGCCCTAGGGCAAGATCGAGCACTTCTCGCCCGCGCAGTTGGGCATCGGTGCTGCGGACGTCTAGGGCAAAAGTCAAACTTTGGGCCTTTAAGCCCAGGGTTACAATGGTCGTTAGTAGTAGGGTCAGACGCCGCATGCGGCGAAGGTATGCTGCAGCCTAGAACTTCCATTTAAGGTCGGCTCTGCCCGGGCATTAAAACCCTTCTTTGGCGCATGAATCTGTCTTCCCTCAGCCTGCTGCTGCTTCCCCTAAGCGCCCTGGGTCAAATGCCCATGGATCCTTGGCTTGAGACCCTTAGGTCCCAGCGAATGTCGGCCTGGATCCAGCAATCCGGGCCAAAGCCAGGATTGAGCAGCGCAGTACTCATGGCTCGAAGCCCCAAGCTCGAACTCGGGGCGGGGGCCAGCATTATGGGGCTTCAGCTCTGGTCCCTAGCCTCAGTGGATGCAGGCCCAATCCTAGCCAAAAAAACAAGGGACCAGGGTGCAAACTCCCTGCGCCTCGAAGCTGGCCTGGGCTGGAACCACAAGCGTGTTGAGGTCCTAGGCCGGGCGACCTGGAGCACCTGGACCCTTGCCACCGAAGCCTTATCGGGACGGACTGCCCTCTCCTGGCGCCAGCTTCAGACCTCTGGATGGACCCTTGCCGTCCAGATGCAGCAAAACTTTGCATCCAAGCATACCGAGTGGATTATAGGCCTAGAAAGGCCAAACTTAGCCCTCTACGCAAGCAGCGCAGGCCGTTGGAGGGCAGTATTTCAGCGCGGACCCCTGCGCATCATCCTCGGCGGAGGCAGTACGCAGCATTCGTCCATTGCCTACTGCCCGCTTTGAATGCATCGCATCCTCTTAACTAACCGGATCCTATGCTTCTGCACCATACTCTGGGCCCAAACCCTAATCGGCCAAACGACGGGCCAGGAAGAGACCGTGAACCACAAAAGGGTTGCGGGCGCGAGGCCAGACGAGGGCGCGAGACTGGGCTCGAAGCTGGGTGCAAGTTCGTGGCGGGGTAACAGCGCGAAGCGAGGAGTTCCTCGGCGGGTTAAACAAGAGGAACTGGAGTTGATGCGGATCCTAACCATGGCAAACTGGCCGGAATGGAGCGATGCGCAACTCGATTCGGCGGCTGAAGTATGGCTTCAGTGGTGGGTGGGTGGGGCGCCGCGCGAAGCGGCGGCGCTGGTGATTCTCTCCCCCGAGCAGCAATTCGCTCTTGAAATCTACCAGTCCCAATTCGGATGGCCACGAGACAGCAGCGAATGGAGAGCGATTACCCTACGCACGGACCAACGCGAACTGCTTCAGCGACTCTATCATCAACCAAGAGATTTACCCAATGCCAATCAGTCCCCATGGAGCTTGAGCATTCTTGATCCAAAAATATCGGCAGGTTGGAGTTGCTCAGACTGTGGTGGCATCCAAAGCCTGCAAAAAAGAATGGCGGACGGAGGCAGCTTGGCCCTGCAGTCCGGCTCGGCATCATGGCTCCTGAATCCCTGGTTAATCCGAAGCCCAAGCGATTTACCCCTTCGCTTTTGGGGGAGTGCTCGGTCGGTCACCTTTGCCCTGCAACCGAGACTAAATTTTCTTTGGCCGGCATGGACTCGTCAGGGATTCGACCGGATCCTCATTGCCCGGGATTCCTCGGGCATGGTCATGGTCGATGTCGGACTTCGAAAGGCAAGGTGGGCTGCTTCAATGGCTTGGGGATCCCGGGGTTGGTTAGAGCTTGCCGCAGTGTGGTACGGGCCAGGCGGTTTGCTCTTGTCTGTTCAAAGGGATTTGAGCAGGAATTATGGTAGTGTGTCTGTGGAGAGG
This sequence comes from Flavobacteriales bacterium, assembly GCA_002737315.1. Classification (GTDB taxonomy): domain Bacteria; phylum Bacteroidota; class Bacteroidia; order Flavobacteriales; family Schleiferiaceae; genus TMED14. The sequence continues at coordinate 33,278 of NSIH01000005.1, read as the reverse complement.
CCAGCGGCGGTCGCCACCCCGTGGCGCCCGCTGCGCGGGAACCGCGCCACAGCGGCCTTGCCGCTGTGGGCCGGCCGCCTAACCCTCAACGCTACCACCCACTACCAATCCGCCTCATGGGCCGACCGAACACGCTCCATAAGTTGGTACCCCGGCCAACTACAAATTGGAATCCGCCATGAACTTCTCAGCCACAATTCAGCAAACCAAAGCCTCCAAAAAAACCCACAGACCCCAAGCAGCAGCCCAAGTCTTCGCGGCATAATCTACCTCGGGAATGCAGAGGGTGCATCCATTCAATTTCGATGGCCCCTAAGAACCCACAGCCTTGAATTCGGACTCGCTGGAATAACGGCAAGCACCGAGATCCTAGCCCGCGCCACTGGACCAATGACCCTTTGGAGGCCTGGCATTACGCAAGAAGTCGCCTGGCAATGCACGAACGGACTGCACCGAATTTCTGCCCGCATCCGCCAATCCCCGAGCGGCTGGAGTGCAAGCGTACGGCTGCAGCTCGACCTGACTGGCCACCTCTTTAGACAAAAGCGAAACCAAGCCACAAAGAATCCACAGCCACAAAGAATCCACAGCCCCAAAGAATCCACAGCCCCAAAGAATCCTCAGCCTCAAAGAATCCCGCGCTCTGACCGCACTTAAACCAATTCAATGTCCGGCTCAAAGACCGAGAACTCCTTCCAAAAATCCGGGAACGATTTAGAAACCGCGGCGGATTGCCGCAGACGAACCGGCCGTCGAAGCGCAATGAGCCCGGCACAAAAGGCCATTCTATGGTCGTCAAGGCAGTCGAGTTCCAGGCGTTGAACCACGCTCCCATTGGCCTGGTCCGCCTGGCTGCTCGCCCCATCGGGCGCAGACCATCGGAGCCAATCGGGGCCCTGCTCAGCAATGCATCCAAGCGCTCGCAGCATATAAACCGTCGCGTCCAACCGCGGAGACTCCTTCAAATTCAGTGTTAAAAGACCCGAAGCCAGACCCGACCTGCCCTGCAGGGCTGCCGCAACAATGGCGGGCATCGCCAAATCTGGAAAGCCTTTAAAATCAACATCCCATGCAGGCAAAGGAGGCAAAAGTTCCACAACGACGGAGGCGATTGGGGCATGGCTCGGCTCCACTCGAAGGCCGCCATCAATCCCAGAAACGCGAAACTGAAGGTCACCGCCCCACTCCATCGAAGCAGCATCGCCCTGAATGCTGTCGGCGCTCAAACCCATAAGATCGATACCCAAACCTCGAAGTCCAACGGCCACCAAAAAGACAAAGGCGGCCGACCAATCTCGTTCGGGAGGCCAGTTTAAACTATGACCTTGCGCTAGCTTTTGGGTCATCGCCAAGTAGGGAGCGCTTGCTATTCCTGAGGACCATTTGATTTCCAAAGGATTATCGGCCGTCTCGGCCACCAGAGTCAGGGCGGAGGCAAACTGGGAACTTAGGCGGGAATCAACCTCAAGGATTCCGCCCGGCAAGCGAACTCCCTGAATGCGCCAACCCAACTCAGCGGGCTCGATTAGGGCACCCTGGCTGCGAAGGGCGTCAACCAGGGCTTGAATGGGTCGATTGCGCAATCGGTCGTCGGCGCATAACAATACCCTAGCGCCTGGACGGGCCGCCCAGTAGGCCATTCCAAAACGGTAGGCCATTCCCGACGGGCCGGCATGGGCAAGCCTCCAACCGTCCTTGCCAAGGGGAGCCTCCAGGACCCGCCGCATGGCATGCATGTCGTCACTCCATTGCGCATCCGGTTCAGGCAATGCCATGCCCCGCAGCGACCGCAGCACCATGACGCGGTTGGCAATGCTTTTGGCATAGGGTAGTTCAGGTCGAAGCATAATGGTTCCAGACCTTGAGAACATCCTCTTCGCCAAGATTCCAGGACTGCTCTTGGGTTCCGGGACCGGGGCACCAAACCAAGCGCAGCGTTCCAGCATGCTTCTTTTTGTCGGACTGCATGGCAGCCCAGAGTTCCGTTGGACTAAAGGTCCGCATCGGGTCAAAGTCAAAATCGGCCTCAATGCGGGCGCGAAGGGCGGCCCGAGAGGGGGCATCGGGGACGCCCCAAGAATCCAAAATAAGGGACTCCATCACCAAGCCAAAGGCGACACAGTCTCCGTGACCCAAATCCAAGCCACGAGACAGCACCATGGACTCGGCGGCGTGGCCCAGGGTATGGCCCATGTTGAGCAGGGCTCGTCGGGTTCCGCGCTCGTAGGGATCCGCCTCCACTATCGAGAGCTTGACTTCAGCCGCTTCGCGCAGCCAAAAGGCGGACTGCGACCAGTGACCCTTATGGACCTCGTTCCAAAGCGGACCGCCCGCGATCCAAGCCTGCTTGATTAGCTCTGCCCAACCCTGGCGCCACTCGCGTTCGGGCAAGGTTTCTAGGGCGCGAAAGTCGGCAAAAACCGAAGCCTCTGGCCTCCATGTGCCGAGCAAATTCTTACTTCCCTCTGCGTCGACGCCGTTCTTACCGCCCCAGGCCGCATCGACCATAGCCAGCAGCGTAGTTGGAACCAGCACGAGCTCAATTCCGCGCATATATAGGGTTGCCAAGAGGCCCGCAAGGTCGCAGACGACGCCACCCCCCAGGGCGATCAAAAGAGCGCCTCGGTCGGCGCCCTCATCGCGCAAGCCCAGAGCGAGCTGCTCTACAATAAGCAACTCCTTGGATGCCTCACCGGGCTCGATTTCGAGAATGTGGCAGTCGGCCAGGCCCTCGACTTCGGCTAAAAAGCGCGGAAGCACCAGTTCGTGGGTGCTGCTGTCTACCAAAATATGCACCGAAGTAAAGCGACCAGCCTCTCGCAATAGCCAGTCGCTCAGATCGTTCCATGCGCGATCGCCCATGCCACGGTGCAGATGAAGCTCCATGCCGCAAAGGTCGAGCATATCCCCCATTATATTTGCACCAACCACGAAACCCAAGCCCCGTGAAACTCGATTTTTCGAACACCGCAATTGCCTACCAACACGCCAGCCAAGCCGACCTGCGCCGGGCCAGCGCGCTCTTCGGTTTGCTTGCCTCACCTAGGCTTGTTTCGATAGGCGCAGCCCTGAGCCTGTGGTCCCTCAAGTGGAGGCTTCCGGTTAAAGGCCTGATTCGCGCGACCGTATTTCGCCAGTTTTGCGGAGGAGAGACTGTGGCAGAGAGTCGACCCTCTATTCAGCGGCTTTGGCAGAGCAAGGTGGGCAGCATCCTGGACTATTCCGTCGAGGGGCAATCCACGGATTCTGCCTTTGATCAAACCGTGGACGTGGCGCTTCAAACTATTGCTCTGGCCACCCAAGAGCCTGGGCTTAGCCTGGCTGTGTTTAAAATGACCGGTATTGCTCCCAAGGACCTGCTGCAAAAAATAAGTGCCGGGAGCGAGCTTGGACCAGAGGACCAAGAGTCCTTAGAGAAGGTCCGCACTAGAATACGGCGTATGGCCCATTTTGCTTCCCAAACAGGCCGGTCCTTGATGGTCGATGCCGAAGAAACCTGGATTCAGGCTGCCATCGACGGTTTTGCCCGCGAAGCAATGCAGGAATTCAACCGCGACAAGCCTGTGGTGCTGACCACGGTACAGTGCTACCGAGTGGGACGGGTTGCCCAGCTTCAAGAAGATTTGGCGCATGCAGTCGCTCATGGATACCACTACGGAGTGAAGCTCGTGCGAGGGGCATACATGGAAAAAGAGCGCGCGCGCGCCACGGCAGAAGGCTACGCCTCCCCCATTCAGCCCGATAAACAAGCTACTGATCTAGAGTACGATGCATGCCTGCGCCTAATGCTTGAAGCCCTTCAAAGTCCTGACGACCCCGGGCGAGTTGCCCTTGTGGTGGGAAGCCACAACGAAGGCAGCAACCAACTTGGCGCCGGGCTCCTGCTGGAGCAGGGCTGGAACCCCATGGAGGCTCCGGTCTGGTTTGCCCAGCTTTACGGAATGAGTGACTTCATTAGCTACAGCTTGAGCCAAAGCGGCTTTCGCGTGGCAAAGTACCTGCCCTTTGGTCCGATAGGCAACGTGATGCCCTACCTCCTGCGCCGAGCCCAAGAGAATACCTCGGTTGCCGGCCAAACCGGGCGTGAGTTGATGATGCTTCGCAAAGAAATCATGCGACGAAGCAAGGCCTAGAGCTCGTCCTGCAGGGCCACAAGCCAGGCACTGTCTTCGCGGACCTCCCAGAGCCCTCGCCAAGTGCGCTCGCTGAATTCAAGGTCAATCCAATATGCCGGTACCCTTGCATCGTGCCGCGTTCGCGTTTTGCTCGACTTAAAATCCACTTCGCCCAAGGTCAAAAAGGCCTTGAGTACCGTGGAGTCTGAACCAACCTGGCTCCAAACCGCGGAATCCGCACCTCGAGTGGGCTTGCGGTGAAGTTCGGTCAGCACGCGGTCGTTGGGAAAGTAGCTGCATTCCAGCTCTCTATCTCCAAAAATGGCATAGACGAGTAGTACGCCCAAGCCCAGTCCGATTCCGTACCAAAGAAGCCGCCGCAGAAACTTCACAGCAGCAGGTCCAGCTCCGTATAGGGCTGATCAAGCGCCTGAGCTAGAGCAGAGCTAGTCAATTGGCCGTGGTATAGGTAGACGCCGCTGCGCCAGTGAGGCTTTAGACGCAGGGCCTCCTCGACTCCACCCAGATCGGCAAGGTCGCGAAGCATGGGAGAAGTAAGGTTGTTCAGGGCAAAGGATGCGGTGCGCGCCACCCTAGAGGCTATGTTGGGCACGGCAAAATGCGTCACATCAAACTTGGTGTAGACTGGGGCGTCCCAGGAGGTAACCTCGCTGGTTTCTAAGCAGCCGCCGTGGTCGATACTCAGGTCAACAACCACGCTGCGGGGCTTCATGCCGGCAACCATCTCCTGAGTTACCACCACAGGAGTCCGCCCGTTGACCGGACGCAGGGCGCCAATTACTACGTCGCAGCGACTCAAGGCCCTGGCCAAAATTTGGGGCTGAAGGGTACAGGTGTAGAGGTCGCCAACCTGCTCGCGCAGTCGCTGCAGCCGCGTGAGCGAAGAATCAAAAACCTTGACCGAGGCCCCTAGGGCAATGGCGAGGCGTGCCGCAGTGGTCCCGACGGTTCCGGCTCCCAAAATCACCACCTCGGTAGGGGGAACGCCCGTGACTGCACCCATGGCATAACCCTTGCCTCCCGACCAGGTGGACAGGTATTCCATAGCGATCGTAATCGCCTGGCTTCCGCCAATTTCGGCCATAGAGCGCACAAAGGGGGCCCTGCCTTCTTCGTCGAGAATGCTTCCGTAGTTGAATGCGGTGATGCGCTTGGCCTTGAGCGCATCCAAAAAAGATTTTGAAAGGGTCCCGGGCTGAATGGTGGAGAATAAAACCTGACCCTGCACCATAAGGGGCCACTCCAATTCTGAGGGGGCCTCTACCTTGGCCAAAACAGGGCATCCAAAAACAAGACGGCGGTCGGTAGTAACCTCCGCTCCTGCCTCAGAATACTCTCGGTCGCTGTATCGGGCAGCCAACCCGGCGGTGGCCTCTAAAACCACTTCGTGGCCTTGCGCGACAAGCAGGTGCACTCCCTCGGGAGTTAGCGAAACCCGATTCTCTGCCCAGGTGGACTCTAAGGGAATTCCGATGCGCAGGACCTGAGCCTTGGCGTCTACCATGAGGCGTTCTTCTTGTGTTTGAAACACGTTGGCGGCTTCCATGAACAGTGCTATTTGCGGTATGCTCCTACGAAGGTAACCCTTCTGGAACCATCCTCAAGTACCTCAATGCCGACCTCTGAGGCTTCATGCGGGATCAGTTCTCCCGCTCGCTCGGGCCATTCGATCCAGCAGGGCTGGCCGCTGTAGAGGTATTCATCAAAACCTATGGCTGCAACCTGCTCGGGCCGGTCAAGGCGGTAGAGGTCAAAGTGATAAATGGGGCCGAGCGGACTCTCGTACTCGTTGACCAGGCCAAAGGATGGGCTTCGTGCAGCGTCACTGGACCCCAAGGCCTTGAGCCAAAGAGCTACGGCCGTAGTTTTTCCGGAGCCCATTGGGCCGCTTAGGGCGACAATACCCGCCAAGGCCAGGGAGCGGTCTAAGGCCCACTGAATCCAGTCCTCGGGTCGCTGAAGTACGGCTACATCCATGCCCTAAAGATCAGGTACGGGGCCTTAGCACCGCAAAGGGAACCATTACTTCTTCCAAAGAAATTCCACCGTGCTGGTAGCTCCCGTCAAACTTCTCTACATGATGATGGTAGTGATTTTGGTAAACAAAATAGTCCTGATTGCCGGCAAACAAAACCTTATCGCCCAGGTTGGTAGGCGGAATTCCGAGACGCTCTGGTTCCGCCATTAGGGCGACCTCCCGCTCCTTAAATTCCAATCCGCGCCCTACTTTATAGCGCAGATTAGCCGTTAACTCACGGGGTCCGCGCACGGTGACTGGCTTGCGCACCAAGATGGTTCCGTGGTCGGTGGTCACCACCAAGGTGCATCCGTCTTGGGCAAGGTCGTCGACCCAGGCCTTAAGGGGAGAATGCGTCCACCACGATACGGTTAGGCTTCGAAAGCCCCGGTCGTCGCGAGCCAAATCGCGCAGGATTGCCTCGTCTGTTTTGGCATGACTCATGCGATCAATGAAGTTAATCACCACGGCAACAAGGTCTTTGCTACGCATTTCACGCCATTTTGAAACAAATTTTTGCTCGCTTGCCCCGTGCGTCAGCTTGGCATAACCCGGCGTGGAGAAGCCCCTGCTCGCAGCCCAATGACTTAGGTAAAAGTCCTCGTTGCTGTTGCGGCCGCCCTCTGAGTCGAGCACGTCGCGCACCCAGCGGTCCGGATGGCGCTTGGCAAGCTCTGAAGGCATGGCCCCTCCCAGAAGGGCATTGCGGGCATATTGCGTTGCCGTTGGCAAAATGCTCGCATACAAATCGTCGGATTCCACCCTAAACCGGCTGGTCATCAAGGGCTGAATTTCTTGCCATTGATCCAGGCGGAGGTTGTCAAAAACGAGCAAGACGACCTTCTCCCCGCGCTCGAGCATGGGCTTGATTCTGGCATCCAATAGTTGGTGGCTGAACAGGCAGGGGGACTGCTCGTCGTGGAGCAGGTCAGGGTATTCGGCGGCCCACCAGCGAGTGAATAAGCGGTTTGCTTCCTCTCTTTGGTGGTCGAGCATTGCACGCATGGATTCAGCCTCCCCGCCGGCTAGTTCTCGATCCCAGCGAGTCAGTTCGCGGTAGACCTCAGTCCAAGCCAACCAGGATTGGGCCGCGGCGAGTCGCTCCCCCAGTTCTCGAAACTCTTGTTGGTAGCGGCTTGCGCTGCGAGCGCCTTGGAGCTGCGATTGTTCCAAAATCCGCGTAAGGGTAGAAAGCACTTGCCTAGGCTGCACCGGCTTGAGCAGGTAGTCCGCAAGCTGCGACCCCAGCGCGTCGTTCATAAGCCCGTCTTCTTCGCTTTTGGTCACCATAACTACCGGGAGGGAGGGCCTTAAGGCCTTGATTTGAGGCAGCACGTCGAGTCCGCTTGGTCCCGGCATGTGCTCGTCGAGCAGCACGCAATCCAGGGATTCTGTCTTTATGAGCACCAGGGCATCGGTGGCGTTGGTGGCGGTCAGCACGGAGATTCCACGCCCCTCGAGGTACAGAATGTGGGGCCTAAGTGCCTCCACTTCATCATCGACCCATAATATCCGCGAATTTTGCATGGTTTTGTGGTTAAGTTTGGGGATTCAAGATTGTTTTATGCCGTCCGTCTCCGAGACCAACAAGTTCAAGCTTTTTAACGATCCGATCTACGGTTTTATTTCACTGCCGTCGGAGCGGATATTTGATCTAGTCGAGCACCCTTACTTTCAGCGTCTGCGCCGAATTAGCCAACTAGGGCTCAGCTCTTTGGTCTACCCTGGGGCCAACCACACCCGTTTTCACCATGCTCTCGGTGCCATGCATTTAATGCTGAAGGCCATCCAGGTTCTGCGCCGCAAGGGCATCGAAATCACTGCGTCTGAGGAAGAGTCCGCGCAAATTGCCATACTGCTGCACGATATTGGCCACGGACCCTTTAGCCATGCCTTAGAGCAGACCCTGCTCGACGGCGTGCACCACGAGACCGTCTCGCGCATGATTATGGAGCGCCTCAACGTGCATTTTGACCGAGCCCTCGACGAGGCCATCGCCATTTTTGAAGGCAGGCATCCCAAACGTTTTTTGCACGAGCTTATTTCGTCGCAGCTCGACATGGACCGCATGGACTACCTCAAGCGCGACGCCTTCTACACCGGAGTCATCGAGGGGGCGATTAACAGCGACCGACTGCTTGAAATGCTTCACGTGTCTGACGGGCATTTGGTTTTGGAGCACAAGGCCATTGCATCGATTGAAAAGTTTTTGATTAGCCGCAGCCTGATGTATTGGCAGGTCTACATGCACAAAACCGTGCTGAGTGCAGAGAGCATGCTCGTGGAGGTGCTCCGCAGGGCTTCGATGCTGGCCCGCCGCGGGGAGGCCCTCTTTGCCGGGGCAGAACTGCAAATCCTGCTGGGCCGCCGCCCCAGCCAAAAGGATTTTAACCAAGAGCCCGAGTTGCTCGACCTTTTTACCCGCCTTGACGACAGCGACATTCTCAGCGCCATCAAGCAGTGGCAGCAGCACCCTGACCCCGTGCTGAGCGCCATGAGCCGCCGAATAATAGACCGCAAGCTGTTTCGAATTAAGTTTCTCGACCGCCCACTCTCCCGAGAGGACCGCGCAACTTTAGAGGCCTCCGTGGCCGCCTCAATGGGCCTTTCTGCCGAGGACTCCCGTCATTTTGTGCTCGACGGCGTTGCCTCCAATAAAACTTATACCGCTGACAAACAAGAAATTAAGTTGCTCAAAAAAAATGGGAGCGTTCTTCCATTGACCGAGGTATCAGAAATCCTTCCCTTAAGCGTTTATAGTCAAGTAACTACGCGACCCTTTGTATGCTGGCCAAAAGAACTACCATGGATCCACTAAGGGCTAGCCCCTTGCCCCCCCTTCGGGCCTCAGAGTGGGCATTAAAACTGGGCGGCCAACTCGAGGGGCCAGACCATGAACTGCACTTGGCCTGCACCCTCACCGGGGGCAGCGAAGGCGGAATCAGCTTCATCTCCAACCCCCGCTACCGAAGCGCCTGGGCCCTGAGCAAAGCCAGTGTCGTGCTCTGCGACCCCAAAGACCAAGCGCCCAAAGAATTCAAGGGAAGCGTCCTAAGAGTAGCTAATTCCTATGCCGCCTGGGCCGACGTGCTTGCGAGCGGGCAAAAACAAGTGGCCTGGGCCACTGGCCGACCCTCGGGGGTTCACCCCTCCGTGCACATTGCTCCAGGAGTGGTTATGGCCGAAGACGTTCAAGTAGGAGCCGGTACCGTACTCAACCCAGGAGTGGTGCTCTACCCTGGCACTGTGGTAGGCGAACACTGCCTGATTCACGCCAACGTCGTGCTCGGCGCAGACGGATTTGGATTTGTACCCCCCTACCAAGACCTTGCCCATTGGACCAAAATTCCCCACCTAGGCTCGGTGCGGATTGGCAATAACGTAGAACTCGGTGCCGGTACCTGCGTCGACCGCGCGGTGGTAGGAATCACCCTCATTGACGACGGCTGCAAACTTGACAACCTCTGCCAAATCGGGCACAATGTGCGCATCGGCAAGCACTGCGTCTTGGCAGGTCAGGTTGGCGTGGCGGGATCAACCGTCCTTGAAGACTACGTGGTCGTGGGCGGCCAAGTCGGCATCGCCGGGCACCTTACCATAGGGCAAGGATCGAGAATTGGAGCGCAAAGCGGCGTCGGTAAATCTTTAGGCCCTCGTTCTGAGGTACTTGGAAGCCCTGCAATGGAATCCCGTGAATTCCGCCGTTTATTTGTGGCCCAAAAAGCCAAGCAAGGTTGATTCAAAACGCACTCAGACAAGAATTTAGCATCAAAGGTCGCGGCATCCACAGCGGAATTGCCTGCGAAGTATTGGTCAAACCAGGACTCTCAAACAAGGGCTATACCCTAGTGCGTCAGGATCTTAGGGACCAACCGAGCATGACCCTTCACCCGGCTTTGGTGAGCGAAACCGACCGCTGCACCACCTTGAGCGACGGATCCGCCACCGTACACACCGCCGAGCACCTTCTCTCCGCACTTTTTGGACTCGGAATCCTCGACGCAGAAATTTACTGTTCGGCCGCAGAGCTTCCGATACTCGACGGGTCCGCCATGCCATGGGTAGAAGCAATACTGCAGGCAGGACTCGAAGAGGTGGGACCGATGCGGGGCTTCGCGCTCCAGAGTGCCATTCGCGTTGAAGACCCCAAAACGGGCGCATGGGCCGAGGCCATTCCCGCAGCCATGCCCCAGTACCAGGTGCACTTAAGCCACGACCCCGAAGCCGTGGGTCTCAATAGCCTTCGCTACAGCCATGGCGAATCGTACGCCCAAAAAATCGCCCCGGCTCGCACCTTCACCCTTGCAAGCCATTTGCTGCCCTTAATTAACCGGGGCCTGCTTCAGGGCGCCGAAGAAGGTTCTGGCATCGTAGTACTCGATCGCCAACTAAGCAGCGACGAACGGCAGGCGCTTGAAGCATTTTTAAAGCATCCCATAGCTCCCAATGAAACGCTTGGTGCCCTACCCCTGACACCCTTCAAAATGCCCGCCGAACCCGCGGCGCATAAAATGCTTGACCTCTTGGGCGATCTCGCACTAATTGGGCGCCCTGTTGCCGCCGAAATTCGTATTTTTAAGCCCGGACACCGCATCAATACCCTACTCGCCCAAGTTATTATGGATCAGATAAAATCTGTCAACCCCGTTCCCTTTTTTGATCCCAACGCAGATGCTTTGATGGATGCCACCAAAATAATGTCGATTCTGCCGCACAGGCCACCCTTTTTGCTAGTTGATCGAATTCTGCACCTCTCGAAAACCGACGTTTGGGGCAGTAAGGCAGTGACCATGAACGAGCCTTTTTTTGTGGGTCACTTCCCGGGCGCGCCCGTAATGCCTGGAGTGCTGCAGCTTGAAGCCATGGCCCAAGTGGGCGGAATTTTAGCGCTCAGCACCGTCGAAGACCCCGAGAACTACCTCACCTACTTACTTAAGATGGACGAGGTTAAGTTTAAAAGCAAGGTAGGTCCCGGCGACACCCTCTACTTTCACCTCACCTTGGAACAACCCATTCGTCGCGGAATCGTCGTGATGCGGGGCCAAGCCTTCGTAGGTCAAAAGCTTGCTACCGAGGGCGTTATCACGGCATTTATTACCAAAGACAAGTAGCCCATGGTATCCGCTCTCGCCTCTGTGCACCCCGAGGCCAAGCTGGCCGGAAACGTCCGCATCGATGCCTTCGCAGTGGTCGAACAAGACTGCGTGCTGGGCGACGGAACCTGGATTATGAGCGGCGGCCATGTGCTTGCCGGCTCCAGACTGGGCAAAAACTGCCGCATTCACCAAAACGCAGTGGTAGGCGGCATGCCCCAGGACCTCAAATTCAGCGGGGAGTACAGCGAGGTTTTTTTAGGCGATGGCTGCATAGTCCGCGAAGGAGCCACCATTAACCGAGGCACCAAAGCATTCGGCAAAACCATCCTGGGCAAAGAATGCCTCATCATGGCCTATGCCCACGTGGCCCACGACTGCATCATTGGCGACCACGTAATTCTGGTCAACAACGTTGCGCTCGCTGGCCACGTAGAAATTGGCGATTGGTCTATTTTAGGCGGACTGTCGGCGGTGCACCAGTTCGTCAAAATTGGCTCCCACGTAATGATAGGTGGCGGATCCCTGGTTCGCAAAGACGTCCCCCCCTTCATCATCGTCGCGCGCGAACCCCTGAGTTTCGAGGGCGTGAATGCCGTTGGCCTTCGCCGACGCGGATTCAGCAACACCCGCATCGAAGAGATACACCACGCATACCGCTTGCTCTACCAAAGCGGATTCAACACCAGCCAAGCGGTGAGCGAAATCGAACGCGAGGTAGCCTCCAGCCCCGAGTGCACCGAGCTCCTGAAGTTTGTCTTGGCATCCGACCGCGGCATCGTCCGCAAGCAATAAGCGAATGGTTGGCCTGCACTGGAACGGGGTCGGTAAGCAGATTTCGGGAACCGAAATCATCCACCCATGGTCTGCCACATGGTCACCAGAAGCCCGCGTCGCGGTACTTGGAGCCAACGGATCGGGAAAAAGCACCCTAATTCAGCTCTTGAGCGGCCAAATGCCCCCTTCGGTTGGTGAACTGACCTCGCCCTACCTCGACCAGGATTCCTGGACCATGCAGGCGAGCTGGGCTGGGCCGGGCGTTCAGCCTCCCCTAGACCTCAGCGGATTGGAATGGGTCGCGATGCACGGCCAGCTTCGCGCATGGCGCAACGACCCCTGGAAGTACTTGGACCCCAGCGATTCCATGTGGAGCAGAAGTCTTAAAAGCCTCTCGAGCGGGCAGAGGCAGCGCCTGCTCTTGGCGGTCGCCGTATGCACCGACGCGCCGCTTTTGCTCCTGGACGAACCCTGCAACCACCTCGACGAGTCCGCGCAAAATTGGTTCGACCGCATGCTGCAAGCCGAGCTCGAGCCTGCCCATGGGGCTGCACGAATGCTTTTTGTAGCCAGCAACCATAACCCAAAAGAAGTGCGGCACTGCAGCAGCGCTGTATCGCCGCAAGGCGATTCCGTACCTTTACCGAAATACTAGAATTATGGCCTCGACAGCAGACATTAAGAACGGCATGTGCATTCACTTTAACCACGCGCCCTGCCAAATCATCGAATTTTTGCACGTGAAACCCGGCAAAGGGGCGGCCTTTGTGCGAACCAAACTGCGCAACCTCAACGACGGACGTGTTTTGGAGCACACCTTCCCGAGCGGAACCAAGCTCGAGGTCATCAATATTGAGTTTCGCACCTACCAGTACCTCTACAACGACCCCGACGGCTACCACTTTATGAATATGGAGTCGTTTGAGCAAATCCCCATGCCCAAAGAGGTCATCAATGCTCCGCAGTTTTTGATAGACGGCATGTCTTGCATGGTAATGTTCCATGCTGACGAAGACCGCCCATTGAGCGTAGAGCTTCCGACGACCGTAACCCTCGAGGTAACCTACACCGAACCCGGCATGCGCGGAAACACCGCCACCAATACCCTCAAGCCAGCCACGGTCGCGGGCGGAACCGAGATTCGCGTTCCCCTATTCGTTGAAACGGGCGAGCGCATCGTCATCAATACCGTAGACGGAACCTACAAGGAACGCGCTAAGTAGCTCCCCTTTAGCATCACGCAAACCCGCCGTCCCAAACCGGCGGGTTTTTTATTGCGTTGAACAGTAAGCTAGCGAATCGCAGGTAGGCGTGCATCGCATCCTGCCTTGGCTTGCATCCAATAAAAAAGCCCCGCCGTCACCGGCGGGGCTTAGCTCACTAAAGCCTAGATAAAATCAGTCCTTATCCCAGAAAATTGGGGCGGTGTCCTTATCTCCTTGGTAGTTAGCACCTGCGGCAGTAACATTTGCGTTGTTCAAGGCATACTCGTCAACTCCGTAGCTCATGCGCAAAGGAGTAACGCGCTGTGCCTCGGCAGCAATGTTCATTGGCAAATCATACTGACGTTGCGCAGCCCAAGCTTCGTTTCCGCGCATAAAGAGCGATATCCACTTTTGTGTTCCTAAGCGCGACTGCCAGTTGGTAGCATTCCAAGCAACCGACGGCTGGGCCAAATAGGCCGCGGCATCAGTGGCCGTTCCGCCCCAATTCACAATAGAAGCTCCAACCGCAGCTTGATAAAGTCCCTCAGCCGTTGCTCCAGGAATGGTAACTCCACGTGCCGCAGCATCTGCCAACAAGAAGTGAACTTCAACGTGGTCAATGAGCGTGTGAGCAAGAGTTGGATCCTCAAGCAAATCTCCAGGCTGTGAAAACAAAGGATAAGCAGAGGCCAAACCATAAGGAGCGCCTACCACACTGTCACCGTTGTTGTTGCGGAAGTAAATCCCACGACGTGGATCGTTCAAAGAATTCATCACGTCACCAAGAGTGTTGGCGGCAATAAAGTCAGAACGCCCCGACTGCACCAACTGGTCCCATAGGGGGTTGGTATGCGGTGGCGCCGAAGCATACTGCAGCGAAGCATCATCAGCGGGAGTCAAAATCACACCCCCTGCCAAAGCCGCAGCACCCCAGCTTGAGGCACGAGCTAAGTCATGGTCTGCAACACGCACGGCCAACCTCAGAAGCACTGAAGAAGCAAACTTCTTCCAGCCATCGGAATTTCCACCATAAAGCAGGTCGTAGGAACCCAAACCATTATCGCCTCCTAAGATGGCGATGTCGGCAGTCAAACGAGCGGCAAGGTCAGTGTAGATGTCCTCGCCCTTATCGTAGGCAGGAACAACCGTCTCTGAAGAGAGCGCCTCGGTGTAGGGAACGTCTCCAAAGATGTCTACCAAAATTTGGTAGGTATACACTTCTAAGACATCAATAACCGCCATCTGCTGCACCTTTTGGGCCTCAGAGAGGTTAATATCCACAGCCACCGCCTTTTCTGCCTCGGCCAAGTCACGAAGGACGTTGGTGTAAAGCTCATCAAAGGTGTTGCCATTGACATCTCGGTTCGGATAATCAAAATTGGCTTCGTCCGTGTAGGTTGTCTCAGTGATATGCTGAGCCCACATGCTGAAGTTGTTCATGTTGACATTAACGGTGGCCAAATAATCGGTAAGGGTTATTGTAGCATTGGCAACCAAGGCCCCAGCTGGCACCTTCTCTGGCGACTTGGGGTTTACATTAAGGCTGGTGATATCGCTCGTACACGAGGCCACAGCGCAGGCAATGCCTGCAGAAAGAAGAAACTTTTTCATGATTCGTTCGTAATTAGAATTTCAATTTTGCGTTCAGACCGATCTCGCGTACCGCTGGGTATGCACCAGACTGGTATCCCTGAAGGTTACCTGCTGAGAGACCGTATTCTGGATCGGTGTATGGTGCGTTCTTCCAAAGGATAGCCAGATTGCGGCCAACCAGAGAAAGGTCAAATCCCTTAATTGATCCGGCGGGATCCATTGGGAAGCTGTAGTTAATAGCGACTTCGCGAAGCTTAATGAACGAAGCATCCCAAACGTGAGACTCTTGAGCATTCCTTGCGTATCCAAACGTATTACCGTAGTAGTTCATGTCGCCATAAACTGCCTCGGTGTTCGCCGCAGTTACGGGATTGCCGTCTTCGTCGAGCGTAGAACCATCCCAAACTGCTACATCGCCGAGGTTAACCCCTCCGTTGTTAGAAACCAGTTCGCGGCGCTCTACACCACGGTCGTTCAGTCCGGCACTTCGATCGTAGATTCCGGTAGCAAAACCATACCAAGTATCAAGGCTGAAGAAGCTTCCGCCCATTTGCATGTCAAGCAACACGCTTGCAGTCAAATTCTTGTATCGGAATGAGGTGTTCAAACCACCGTACCAATCCGGATTGATGTTGCCAATAGATTCTGGTGCCGCAGTGCGCAAGTATCGGTAGCCGCGAGTAGCGCTAATTGGATACACAATGGGTAATCCATTTACGTCACGCTGGTGTGCAATTCCGAAAAGAGTACCGTAGGCCTCGCCCGTCTTAGCAAGAAGCTGGATGCCTCCTTGATTGGACGTGAGCTGCAAACTTTCAGCATCTCCAAAAAGCTCCACAACCTTGTTGCGGTTGCGAGTGTAGTTAAGAGCAAAATCAAGCCCAACGTCTTTAGTGCGAATCGCCGAAGCGTTTAGAACCAATTCCACGCCTTGGTTTTCAATTATGCCAGCGTTGACATACTTAAAAATGGTACCCGTTGCAGAAGACACACGAGCTGGCATAATCTGATTCTGTGATACTGCGCGGTAAGCCGTCAAATCAAATCCAAAACGGTTGTCTGCAAACTGCATTTCAAGACCTGCCTCATAAGAAGTCGTGGTCTCTGGAAGAAGTCCTGGGTTATTGGATGTTGATGGAGCTGTTGCCAAGGGAGTACCATTGAAGGGAGTTCCCATAACGTAGATGTCACGCAATGCACCAGCCGGGGCATCAGAACCTACGCTTGCAAAGTTTGCGCGAACCTTACCAAAACTAATTCCGTCTGCATCAATCAATTCAGAGAAAATCAAACCAAGAGAGGCCGAAGGGTATAAGTATTGATTGTCACCCGATGGAAGCGTCGACGAAATATCGTAGCGAGCGGTTAGGTCCAAAGACAAGTAGTCTTTGTATAAAAAGCTTGCACGTCCGAAGTAACCGTCGACTCCGACGGTATAATTCTGCTCTGATGGAGCTGCTGGAGCGCTCACGGAGTTACTCAATGAATAAACCCCTGGAACTACTAAACCACCATTGGTTGAAGCACCAAAGAAGTCGTAGTAGGTGCGGCGAACGTTTGTTCCAAGGTTACCATTGAAGTTGATGTTGCTGCCGATCATACGGTTGGCAGTTAAAATCAGGTCAAGGTTAGTCTCCGTGAAGTTGCGGTTGCGGCGAGTGTATTCAGGAACGTCAACCGAAGAAACTGAAACGCGCTCCTCTTGGAGGTCGCTGTAGGTATCAACGTTAGCGCGAGCAGTTACATCCAACCAATCGTTTAGGCGATAGTTAGCAGTCATGTTACCGATTAAACGATTGCGCTGGTCATTTTGATAGTTCTCGTTAACCATATAATAGGGGTTATCGAAGTAATGCGGTTGATTGGGATTAGCGTACAAGGGACCGTAGGGATTCCAGCTGATGTTTCGCTTGGTCTCATCATAGTATTGCTTGAGTTTAGCCATATCCGCTCCGACGTTGAACCACTGGCGGAAGGATTGGTTGACGTTGCGAGAATCGTATCCAGTTCCAGAACGACCGCGTCCCTTTTGCTGGGTAAACGTAGCCACAGTGCTAACAGTCAAACGATTTGAGGCTTTAAGATTGCCGCTGAAATTGAATGTATTGCGCTGCAAGCTTGAATTGGGCTGAATACCCTTCATGTCAAACTTCGTGGCGCTCAAACGGAACGAACCGTTGTCGCTACCTCCGTCAATGGATAGGTTGTTGTTGAATGTTGCAGAATTTTCCCAAAACGAAGTAGGATCGTTTGCACCAGCTACGAAGGGACGTGGCTGACCATCAACCATTGACTCCCAAGTGTAAACCATTAGGTTGGGGTCGAACCTCATACCAAACGATGCATCTTCTTCCATGGGGGTAACCATATCAACGGTACCGTCTCCATTAAAGTCGTAATCATACATCCGGTAATCCGTGTAGGTTCCATTGATGGTGTCGGTGTTTCCGTAGTAGGAACCATAACCTGGACCATAGGATTTTTGGTACTTCACAAAGGTGTCTGGGTTGATGCTTCCCACGGTTAGGCCGCTTGAAAGCGTTACTCCCAAGCCTTTGCGAGCGGAACCTCTTTTAGTGCTGATCAAAACCACCCCGTTGGCAGCGCGTGAACCGTATAGTGCCGTTGCGGCAGCACCCTTAAGGATAGTGACTTTATCAATGTCCTCTGGGTTGATGTCCATAGCAGCGTTGCCATAGTCATAGCCTCCTCGGCCCGTGCGTTGGTTGCCCGAATTGTAGATGTCGTTAGAAATGGGAATACCGTCTACCACAAACAAGGCTTGGTTGTTCCCAGTGAGGGATTTGTAACCGCGAACGACCACATTGGACGATCCGCCCATGGTGCCCGACTGGCGAATGGTGACGCCCGCAACCTTTCCAGAAAGCGATGCCATAAAGTTGGCGTCTTTCACTTTGGTTACTTCCGCTCCACTTACCTCTTGGATTGCATAGCCCACGGTTTTCTTGTCTCGGGTAATTCCAAGAGCCGTAACGACCACTTCGTCGAGTTTGCTTGAGGATTCCGATAACTTGACGTTAACAACTGCTCCCGATGCGGCAACCTCTTGGGTGGCATAACCGAGGGCAGAGAAAATTAAAACTGCATTTTGACTTGCTGAGATGGAATACTTACCATCAAAGTTCGTCACTGCAGCCAGATTGGTACCCTTCACACGGACTGCTACCGAGGGAAGTGCTTCGCCATTTGATGCGGCAGTAACCGTTCCTGAAGTCGTGCGCTGCGCAAAGGCAGGCAGGGACAGGAGCGCAGCCGCTACAAAAGCTATAGAAAATAATTTGCGTTTCATAGGTGTTAATAGATTGTTAAGGTTGATGCAATGTATTAAAAAAATTAACTCACACGAACTTTTTTAACTAATGCCTGAAACCAATCCTAAAATACAGGGGAATCACTGCTAGGCTACTAGCTCCTGATTCCAGCGCTACTGCGGCCTGCCCAAGCGATTAGGGCTGCGCTCATCCAGACCAGAACGGCGCCCTTATCGAGGTCTAAAAAGTTGTTGAGCAGCCCGTGAACCCAGTAGGTAACCTGGCCCAAGAGGGCGACAAGGACCAAACTTCGGTCGGTTCCGGGAGCCATACGCCGGTAGGCCCCGACGCCGGTTCTAAAAATCAATGCAATGAGCAAAACGACCCAAACAAGGCCGGGCCAACCCAATTCAGCAAGGGGCCCGATGTACTCGGAATGGGCGTTGCCCATGCCTCCGCCATTGGTCGATATAAAGGTGAGCTGGGAGGACTTTTGAAAGGGTGCGTACTGAAACTGGTAGGTGCCCAGACCCCAACCGACGTGGGGCCGATCCTGCCACATGCGCAGGGCCGAGGCCCAGCGGTTCAAGCGCTCTAGGTTGGATGCGTCGGTAGAAATATTGGACGCACTTTGAATGTGCTCGCTGAAGTTGTCGCTTGAAACCGTATCGTTTTTGGTAAAAATCCGCATCCATTGGTCCTGAGTCAGCCACAAAGAGCTTGCTGCGACCAAGGCAATAAGCAGTAATTGACGCCCCGAAATTCGCAATTCCAAAACCAGGTACACCGCGCCGGCAGCGACCAGGCTAAGCCAAGCAGCACGGGTGTAGGAGAAGACCAGGGCGACGGTGAGCAAAAGAAAAAGTCCGAGATGAATAAAGCGCCAGACCAGGGACTGCTTGCGCCAAAGGGCCCAGATGGACCAGGGTAAGACAAAGGCCAAGGCCATTCCATACATCGTATGCTCTTTGTAGAAGGGGAACATGACCCAGGTTGAAGTCTCCTTAGAAAATCCGTATTGGGAGTGCACCGAGAGGGTCCAAATGGCGGCAATACCCAAACTAAATGCATAAAACGGCAAAATCAGCTTGCGCACCCAGGGCTGTTCCATGGCGGTGCCGAGCATGAAGTACATGGGGACGATGAACCAGACGCGGCTTAGGACGGCCTTAAAGCTGACCAAAGGCATTTCGCTAAAGAGAATGGTGACGGCCATCCAGGCGAGCTGCAGCAGGATTACCTGAGTCAGTGCTTGGTTTAAACTCGGCCAAGGGAGGCGGCCCTGGTGCAAAAACCGAAGGAAGGCAAACAGGGTTAGGCCCGCGAGCATGACCTCTGCCGGCAAACTCAGGCCAACGTTAAAGTCGGATTCCTTGAGAGCCACCGACAAGGGGGTGATTGCGACCACGGCGAGCAGAAGGCTGTCAAGATGGTAGAGGGCCCAGAAAACTACGAGTGCGGCAAAGGGAATCAGGGCTAGAGCATGCAGCTCAAAACCCACAACCACTGCAGTGGCTCCCGCGAGAATCACTCCCGCCAGAAGGCCTGCTCGCCCGCTTAAGAACGAAGACTCTGCTTGAGATTCTTCCATGTGTTGGCGCCCAAAATAACCACCATGGTGCCGACCAGGGCCGACAGGGCAGAGACCGCTACCACCAGCCATCGAATCGGATACTTCTTTTTATCAGCCGACACCGCGGCGTTCACGCGAAAAGTCGCCGGAAGCACCTGCTCGGCGTCTACCCGGGCCTGGTCGAGTTTGGTCTTGATTTTTACCTCTTCTTCCTTCATCAGGTGGAGCTCGTCGCGCAGGGCCACATAGCGGCCGCCGTACTTAGCCAAGGTATCAAGCACGTTTTTAAGCTGCTTAATGGTCGACTGGGTTCGGCCTTCGGCAATCGCAGTGGCGTACTGCTCAGAAACCACCATGGACTGACCCTCGTACTCGTGCACACCCTTGCCGCGAAGGCCCTTGATTTCGTCTTCCATATCCCGCAATTCTTTGCGGACTTTTTGGTACTCGCGCTGCACCAAATTGAGTCCCACGGTGGCTCGCTCGCGCTGGATGCGGCTCTTGACGCGGTCGAGCAGGTCGACAATGGCGTTGGCCATGTCTGCCGCCATTTGCGGATCTTCGTCGAGGACGTTGATGCGTACGCTCATGAACTGCGTTCGCTCAAAAGAAATTTTGTCGCTGTACTCTTCGTGAAGGTCGGTCCTGAGGGTTTTGCTCGAAGGATCCAGCTTGTAGTGCTCCATCAATTGGAAGCGTGCGGTAATGGAATCAAAAATGGCGTCTGAGGAGAGTACCTGAAGAAGCTGCTCGGCCTGCTCCTCGGAACCAAACTCCATGAAATCTTCGTCTTGGTAGGTGTTTTGGGGTAAAAGGGCCTTGGACGGGGAATTCGTGGTGGACGGGAATACCACGACCGTGGATTCGTAGAGCGGAGTTATAAACCAGGGTCCCGAGAAAATCGCGGCCGCAAGGGCGGCAATTACTGGGGCCGCTAAGAGTGCCTTGCGGTTGCGAAACAAAAAAAGCAGCAGATTCTGCGAACTTGGGTCCATAGTTAAATCAGATTCAGGTCCACAAAGATAGGTTCCTGCCCATGAGCCCCTCGAGTTGGGCCACGTCGGCGGCAAAATAGGTCCAGGCCTTGGCCCGCTCGGCCTCGGTTAGGCGCAGCGGTTCCGGGGCTAAGCTGGCAGCAATGGCCTTCTTTTTTAGGCTTCGAGGCATTTGACCTACAAGCCATCGACCCAGCCAATGATGCTGGGCAAATGCCGTTAGTGCCGGCCACCGAACGTCGTGGGCTGCGTGCACCCGTTCTGCGTGCGGAAGCGCTATCGCGCTTAAGCCAAGGTCTTGCTGTACTGATGCCCAAAAGGCATGGGGATTTTGAAAGGCCTCTTCATATACATAAGTGTGCAGCGCCGCACCAGATGCCAACCACCGTTGGTAGGAGTCCGCATAGCGACTAAGGGCGGCAAAATTCTGGCGTTGGCCCCATGAGGCAGAGCCCAAAGCGTCGTGGTCTAGCTCCTCGATAAAACTGCCCGAAACGAGACCGTACTTGCGGGCCATGCGGTAGTGCGAAAAAGCCCGGTCCACGGGATTGCGCAGCAGCACTAAGGCCTTGACCCCTGGGTTCTTTGCGGCGAGGTCTCGGGCCGCGGAGGGACTCCAAAAATAGCTTGTCGAAGCCTCCATGCGCAGCTGGTTCGGCCCTGCGTCGGGCCACATGCGGGCATACTGGCTTGGCTGGCGCACAAAAGCCTGGTGCCTTCTGGGCAGGGGGTCCGGCTGGGCCCAGTAGTCGGGATCCGCGTCGGGAGAAATCCGCAAAAAAGCCGGACTGAAGTGCAGGGGGTCCAGTTCAGAGGAGTAAAAATTGGGTTCCTTGATGCGCGACATGGCCACGCCAGGGTGCTCCTGCAGCCAGTCCGCGAGGGTGGTGCTTCCTGATTTAGGAACTCCGATTAGGACCGCGTTAACCATCGCCGTTTAACGCCAAAAAATTAGGGTTCGTATGCCTGTTTTGCGGTAGACTGCGACCAGGGCCCACGCGTTCCAAAACACCATGCTGGCCGTGGTGGCCCATGCGGACCCCTCAATGCCCAGCCAGGGTATGAGTACCAGGTTGCCCAGCGCGTTGGCAAGGGCTGCTAGGGTCATGGTTCGCCGGGCGGACTGCTCGTGGCCCGTCATATTGAGCAGGTACATGACCGGGCCGCAGAGCGCATTCACCATCTGACCCACTGCGAGAATCCTCAAGACGGGGGCATACTGGGCAAAGTCCGCGCTAAAAAAACTCAGAAGCCAGGGGGCCAGAACCATGATGAGCAAAAAGGCTGGAACCCCCAAAAGGGCATTGATTTGGGCCACCTGCCAGACCTCCTTCTGCAGTTCGGCCTTGCTGTTTTTGGCCCAGAGTTCCGAAATGCGCGGCCCCAGAGAGGCGTTCACGGCAAATTGGGCAAAGGTTATTAGGCTGCCAATTTTAAAGGCCACCCGGTAGGCGCCGACGAATTCGGGCTCTAAAAAGTATCCGAGCATTAGGGTGTCGGTCCAGGTCATCACCATAAAGAGCGTGGCCGATAAAAACATGGCGGTGGCAGAGGACCGAAGGGGCCAAAGGCTGCGCAATTCGATGGGCCCTAGGCTTCTCCATCCGCTCCAGAGCATGAGGGCCGAGGCGCTGGCCAAGCCCAATAACACCCTCTCTACGCTTGAAAACCATGAAAATGAAGCCATGGCAAGTGCCACGAGTCCGAGCGAAATACTGCTCTGCAAAAGGCCGAAGCGCGCAAAACTTTGGCGGGCTCTGAGGTTCTCGGACCAAACCTGGACCAGGGTCCAAAAGGGCAGAACGAGGGCCGTGGTTTGCCAAAGCTGAAGAAATCCGCCATAGTATCGGGTAAGAAGCCCCGAACTGAACCACAAAACAGACCCGAGCGCCAAGGACCCCAGCAGCGAAGCCCAGAGCACTTGGCGGGTAAAGTACTTACCGGGCGCGGCATCGCGCGCGGGAATTTCGCGAAGAAGGAGGCTGTCAAGCCCCCACTTAGACAGCACCGTCAAAATACTTAAAACCGTGAAGGCCAACTCAAAATAACCGTAGCCTGGGCCTCCTAAGCTCCGTAGGGCAACATAGGCAAAGGCGTAGCCGGCCAAGGCTCCGGCAACCTTTAAGGCCAGAACCACCGAGGAACTGCGCAGAAGGCGCTGCCAGGATTGGGGAAGGGCAGACCATGTAAGGGGCATGGCGCAAAGGTCATACTTTTGAGGGAATGGCCACCTCTCCTCGCCCAGCTCGGCTCGCGGTCAACGCGCGATGGTTGCTGCCCGGCTCCCTTGAGGGCACGGGATGGTACAGCCACCGCCTGCTTGAGCGTCTGGCGACGACCCCCGAATGGGAGCTTCACCTGTTTTTTGACCGGCCCGTCCAGGATTTTAACTACCCCGGCTCCATCAAGCACGTCGTGGGTCTGCCCGCGCGTAGCCCATTCCTCTGGACGCTTTGGAACGAAGTTTCGGTACCCTTAGCCCTCTGGCGCATCAAAGCCGACGCCTACTGGTCTCCCGACGGACTCCTGCCCTCGCGAAGGGCCCTTCAGCGATTTGGCATGGGGAGCCTGCCCATGGCCGCGACCGTTCACGACTTAAACTTTGTGCACCAGCCCGAAGGCATACCCAAGGCCGTGGGGAGCTACTACCGCAGGGTCGTCGCGCGGAGTGCCGTGGAGGCCAATGCCCTACTGACGGTTTCGGAGACCACAAGGGCTGACCTCATTAAAACCTACCCACTCGGCGGCAAGAAGATTACCCTGGCGAGCAATGCACCGCAGCAAAATTTCACACCCAAACCCGAGGTAGGCCTTGCCGCTCGGCAACGATGGGCAGGCGGACTCCCCTACTTCTTGTTTGTGGGCGCCTTCACTCCGCGCAAGAACATTGCGACCCTACTTAGAGCCTTTGAGCAGCATCAGGCGCGAAACCCGGAACGGCGCGAAGCCCTGGTCCTCGTGGGAAATCCCCTGCACCGGGACTCGGAACTGATAGAGCTGGCCCGCAGGGCTGGTCCGCGCGTGCATTGGGTCGGACGAATCGAAGGAAGCGAACTCAACGACCTGTATTCGGGTGCTTTGGCCTTTGCCTTCCCGTCTCGCTTTGAGGGCTTTGGAATTCCGCTGGTGGAGGCAATGGCTTCGGGCTGCCCCCTGCTCAGCAGCAACGCGAGCTGCATGCCCGAGATTGCGGGAGACGCCGCACGCTACGCCGACCCCGACGACGTCGAAGCATGGACTGACTTGCTCTACCGCGCCGCCACCGAAGACCCTGGAACCTGGATTCAACGCGGCCTTGAGCGCGCGGCTTATTTTTCTTGGGACCGCAGCGCCGAGCAAGTGCGCCAAACGCTTCTTGAACTATTAGCAACCGCAAGGCAATGAAGATCCTGCTCCAAGCAGGAGTGGACGAAGCGGGCCGCGGCTGCCTCGCGGGGCCGGTCGTAGCCGCTGCGGTACTCTGGTCCGAGGAATACCGCGTCAAGGGACTGACCGACTCCAAGGTCCTTAGCCACCGCCAGCGCGAAAACCTTCGCGAGCAGCTCGAAGCCCTTTTACCTGCAGGGCATTGGGCCATCGGCAGTGCGAGTCCGGCCGAAATCGATGAGGTCAATATTTTGCAGGCCACCTACTTGGCCATGCATCGGGCCATTGGGCAGCTCAAGCCCATTCCCGAACTTTTGCTGGTTGACGGCAACCGATTCAAGCCCTATAACGGTATTGAACACCGATGCGAAGTCAAAGGAGACGCCAGATTTCAGGCCATTTCGGCCGCTTCTATTTTTGCAAAAACCGAGCGGGACCGCATTATGGCATCGCTGCATGCCGAGCATCCCAACTACGGATGGGACCGCAACAAAGGCTACCCCAGCCTGGGCCATCGGGAGGCTCTTGAACGGCATGGGCCCTGCGCCTGGCACCGCCGTAGTTTTGCGTGGAAACCAAGCCAACTCCGACTCGAATTATGAAGGCCTTTTGCACCCGAATCCTTGCCCTAGCATCCAGCGCACTACTTTTTTGGTCCTGTGCCTCAGAACCAAGCAGCCAGCACCCCATGGGAGGAGCCATTGCGGGCCAGGCCCTATGGATAGCCGACCTGCCCTCTATGCCCGAGGCAAGCCGACAGGCCGGTCTGCTCGACAGCTTGGGACCGGAATACCTGGACCTTAAGGTCTTGCATTCGGCCCTAACTGCCTGGCCCGAAGGCCGCGCACTTCTGAGTATGCACCGAAGGGGTGAATTTGGTTCTGCCTGGATGCTTACCGCACCCCGTGGCTCTTGGGCGCCGTCGAGCTTGCGGCAACCCTATGAGGTTCGAAGCTACAACGGCACGAGTCTCTACGAAGGCAACGGCTGGGCAGCGGCCGCATCCGACGATGTTTTATGGGTGGCCACCAGTGACCTGCTGGTCGAAGAGGTCCTGCGGCGCAAGCAAAATCCAATTAGGCCCGACAGCGCGAGCCAAGCGCTGCTCGAAATGCTCCCCGACGGAGGAATTGCAGTCGGCCCCGAAGCCGCAGCGAGGTACGGATCGCCCTCGGCCCTGACCTTTGAATGGAAGGGCAACCGCAGCCTGCGCAGCAGCGAAGTTCGCTACCCAGACAGCCTCGCCATGGATCTTAAGTCAGGCGGACCCGTGCTGCTCCCGAACGTGGATTCTAGTACGGTGGCGGTATCTGGCAATTCCGTGGTCTTCAATGACGAAGCACGCAAAATTGCTACCCAAGGGTCCGGGCAGGGCACGTGGAAGACCTTCGTTCGCCGGCAGCCCCTAATTATGGCGACCTGGCAGACATGGTCCGACAGCAGCAATTTCTTGCCATTTTGGACCCCCCTCGCCCTGGTGAGCGACCGTTGGACCAGCCCCTACCCACACTATGCCTACACCAAAAGCTATGGCCTCACCTGGGTAAGTACCGACGATAGCCTGCGCTTTGAGCGCAGCGTGGAACTGGAGCTCCAGGCCATCGATGCCGAGGGCGACTTCATCCAGGCCGACCTTCAACGCGGACTCGGCGGCGACCTTTGGATGCTCCGCACAGACGACGGCAAAAAGGCAAGCTGGACCCTTACCTGGAAGCCCTGGTCGCCCGCCAATGCGCCTGCTCCGCAAGGGGACGAAGAATCCGCCGCGAAGCAGGAGTAGGCAGTCTGAGCGCGGGGCTCCAAGCCTTGATTTGTGCGACCTTTGCACCATGCTTTCATTCTCAGAATCTATTTTGACCGGGATTCCCTCGGAGCTTCCTGTTCATCCGGGCTACGACCCCGCCGTCTCGCATGCGCCGAAACGCGCGGACATTCTGCGTTCCGACGAAAAAAAGCTCGCCCTGCGCAACGCGCTGCGCTACTTTGAGCCCCGCCACCATGAGGTGCTGGCTGCAGAATTCGCCGAGGAACTGAAGCTTTATGGCCGCATTTACATGTACCGCTTTAGGCCGACCTATGCCATGAAGGCCCGGCCCATTCATGAATACCCTGCGCAGTCCCAGCAAGCCGCATCCATCATGCTGATGATTCAAAACAATTTGGATCCAGCCGTAGCGCAGCACCCTCACGAGCTCATTACCTATGGCGGCAATGGGGCGGTCTTTCAAAACTGGGCGCAGTACCTGCTGACCATGCAGTACCTCGCGACGATGACCGACCACCAGACCCTGCACATGCATTCGGGGCATCCGCAAGGGCTGTTCCCGTCGTCGCCGCAGGCTCCGCGCGCCGTGGTAACCAACGGAATGGTGGTGCCGAACTACTCCAAGCCTGAGGACCTGGAGCGATTTAATGCATTGGGCGTCAGTCAGTACGGACAAATGACGGCCGGAAGCTACATGTACATCGGCCCGCAGGGCATTGTGCACGGAACCACCATCACCCTTATGAATGCAGCTCGTCAATTCACCAAGGGTCCGCTTGAGGGCAAGCTCTTTGTTACGGCCGGACTGGGCGGCATGAGCGGAGCCCAGCCTAAGGCAGCCTCCATCGCAGGCCTGGTGAGCATTACCAGCGAGATCAACGAAGCCGCCGCCCTAAAGCGCCACGAGCAAGGCTGGGTAGACGTTCTAACCTACTCGGCCGACGAGGCCATTGACCTCGCGATCGCCGCACAGGCGATTCAGGGCAACACGTCGATTGCCTTTGTGGGCAATACCGTAGACCTTTGGGAGCGCCTTGCCTCCCGCGGGGTTCATGTTGACCTTGGGTCGGACCAGACCTCCCTCCACAACCCCTGGGCCGGCGGATACTACCCCCAAGGCTACGACTACGAGCAAGCAAACCGCCTAATGACCGAGGATCCCGAACGCTTTCGCACCGAAATCCAGGCGACGCTGCGCCGTCACGTGGCTGCCGTCAACACGCTACATGCCCGCGGCATGTACTTCTTTGACTACGGCAATGCTTTTTTACTGGAATCCAGCCGAGCCGGAGCCGATGTACTCGCCGAGAACGGAATCGACTTCACCTACCCGAGCTATGTGCAGGACATTTTGGGGCCAATGTGCTTTGACTACGGATTTGGTCCCTTTCGCTGGGTCTGCGCCAGCGGTTCCGCCTACGACTTGCGCGCCACCGACCGCATCGCCGCCGAAGTACTGCGCGCCCTGGCCGCCGAAGCGCCCGAAGACATTCAGGTTCAAATGCAAGACAACCTGCAATGGATTGAGCAAGCCGAGCAAAATAGCCTTGTGGTCGGCTCCCAGGCGCGGATTCTGTATGCCGACAGCGTGGGCCGAATTGCCATTGCGGCCGCCTTCAACGATGCCATTGGGCGCGGAGAACTCGGTCCCATTATTCTGGGTCGTGACCATCACGACGTGAGCGGCACCGACTCACCCTACCGCGAAACGTCAAACATTTACGACGGATCGCGCTTCACCGCCGACATGGCTGTGCACAACGCCATTGGAGACAGCTTTCGCGGGGCGACCTGGGTTTCGCTGCACAACGGTGGCGGCGTAGGCTGGGGTGAGGTAATCAACGGAGGATTTGGCATGCTGCTCGACGGCAGCGTCGAGGCCCGCAGCAAACTAGAAAGCATGCTCTTTTATGACGTCAACAACGGGGTTGCGCGACGAGCCTGGGCCCGAAATTCAGAGGCCATGACCGCCATTAAGCGAGAACTCCTGCGCAGCCCTGCGCTAAGGGTGACCCTGGCCCAACTCGCCGACGATTCCCTGATTGACCGAGTGGCAGCTCAGCATTTTTAATCCTACCTTCGCAATCATGAAAAATTTAGTTGCCCTTGCTGCCGCGGCCCTGCTTGCCGCCGGCGCTATTGCCTGCCAGTCAGGCAAATCGGCTCCCGTCTCTGAGGGCGGAGTCCGCATCGTCTATGTTCGCCTTGACAGCCTGGTTAAGCTCTACGAATACCATAAAGAAATGTCTTCGAAGTACGAAGAGTCTGCAAAAAAAGCAGAGGCCGAAATGGTGCGTGGGCAGCAAAACCTGCAGGCGGAGTATGACGTGCTTCAGCGTGCCGCGCCAAGCCTAAGCAAGGTAGAAATGGAGCGCGCCCAAATGGATTTTCAGCGCATTCAAAACAACTACCAGATGCTCGAGCAGCAAAAAAGCGGGGAGCTTCAGCAAATTGAATTGGCAATCAACGAGACCGTCAAGGAGCAAGTTGATAAGGCCATCGAAGCCATGAAGGGCGAGGAGCAAATCGACCTGGTATTCATCTACGAAACCAATGTGCTTTATGGCAGCGACGACCTTGACTACACGGTGAAGCTTGCGGAATACCTCAATAAACTGCCCAAGCCCGAGGCTAAAGACGCCGACAAAGTTGGTGGCGCTAAAAAGTAGCTTTCAGCCCTAGTTAAAACGCAAAAACCCCGGGGTCTCGCTCGGGGTTTTTTTTGGCCCTAATAAGACTTAGATTCCGGCAGCCTCGTTGAGGACGGCCCGAGAAATTACAATTCGCTGGATTTCGCTGGTGCCCTCATAAATCTGGGTAATCTTGGCGTCACGCATCAAACGTTCCACGTGGTACTCCTTAACAAAGCCATAGCCGCCATGAATTTGTACCGCCTCGGTAGTCACCTCCATCGCCACTTCAGAGGCATAGAGTTTAGCCATTGCTGACTCCTTGTCAAAGGGTAGATCTTGATCCTTAAGCCAGGCAGACTTTAAAACGAGAAGACGCGCAGCCTCTACCTTGGTTGCCATGTCGGCAAGCTTAAAGGCAATGCCCTGATGTTCACCGATGGTCTTGCCAAAGGACTTGCGCTGCGTCGCGTACTTCGCCGCCAACTCCAGTGCTCCGCTGGCAATGCCTAGGGCCTGCGCGGCAATACCGATTCGGCCGCCGCTAAGGGTTTTCATTGCGAACTTGAATCCAAAACCGTCTTCGCCAATGCGGTTTTCTTTGGGCACCTTGACGTCCGTGAACATCAGCGAGTGGGTATCGCTGCCGCGTATACCCATCTTGTCTTCTTTTTTGCCCACAATAAAGCCGGGCATGCCCTTCTCGACAATTAGTACGTTGATGCCGCGGTGGCCTTTGGCCGCGTCGGTTTGCGCAATAACCAAATACACCGAGGCGGAATTCCCATTGGTAATCCAGTTTTTAGTACCGTTAAGCAGGTAGTAGTCGCCCATGTCAATGGCACTCGTCTGCTGGGATGTGGCGTCTGAACCGGCCTCCGGTTCGCTTAGGCAAAAGGCACCGATTATGGCTCCCGACGCCAGAGGCTTTAGGTACTTTTCTTTTTGCTCGGGAGTGCCATACTTCTCGAGTCCCCAGCAGACCAAAGAATTGTTTACGCTCATTGCCACGGAGGCCGACGCGTCAATTTTTGAAATTTCTTCCATGGCGAGCACATACGAAACCGTATCCATGCCGCTGCCTCCGAATTCGGTAGAAACCATCATGCCCATAAAGCCCAATTCACCCATTTTGCGCACGGCATCGGCGGGGAATTTTTGCTGCTCGTCGCGCTGGATTACGCCAGAAAGTAATTCGGCATGCGCAAAGTCGCGCGCTGCCTGCTGGATCATGAGGTGTTCCTCGGTAAACTGAAAGTGCATAGTCAAAAGGGTTGGTCTGCAAAAATAACACCCGCATGCCCCACCTTTGTTTGGTGCATCCCCCAAATTGGAACCAAAATGGCCCTTTCCGCATCATTGGAGCAATGTCTGGCACCTCCCTCGACGGCTTGGACCTCTGCGGAGTGGAATTCCGCAAGGAGTCCGCTCGATGGAATGCCCACATTTTAGCCTTTGAAACAATTCCCTACCCCGGAACCCCTTGGGGCGAACGCCTTCGCGAAGCCTACCGCGACCAAGGTTCGCTGCGCCAGCAGGTAAGCCTCGATTTTGCCGCCTGGTGCCAAATTCAATGGCTTGATTTTAACCAAAGGCATAAGCTGTCGTGCCATGCCATTGCCCACCACGGCCATACTGTGGAGCACGACCCGGCACGCGGAATCACTGTTCAGATTGGCCACGAGTCTGCTCTTTTTGCATCGAGCCCGGTTCCTGTGGTTGGCGATTTTCGCAGCGCCAGTGTGGCCCGCGGAGGGCAGGGTGCGCCTCTTGTTCCCATTGCAGACCGCGACCTCTTTAGCGAATTCGACGTCTGCGTCAACCTCGGAGGCTTCTCCAATGCCTCATGGACGGATTCCGACGGAATGCGCCGCGCCGGGGACCTTGGCCCCTGCAACGGGCTGCTCAATGATCTGGCCTCGGAACTCGGCCTGGACTTCGACCCCGACGGAATGCAGGCCGCCCAAGGCAGCGCAGCAGACGACACTAGACTTTGTGCGATCGAGTACTACCATAAACCCTTCCCAAAAAGCTTGGGTCGCGAATGGATGGAACGCGTATTCATGCCTGAATTTGCGGCCATTCGACCGACTTCGACTCAAGATGCCCTGGCTACGGCCGCCGAGCACATTGCATGGACCCTGGCCCGAGGCCTTCGCAGCGCTGGAGCGCCTCCTGGACGGGTTCTCTTAAGCGGAGGCGGGGCACTGAACGCCGACTTAGTCCGCCGCATCGCCAATCAGGCGCCCGAATGGGCCTGGCAGGTGGCCAATGGAGAACTGCTCCAAGCTAAAGAGGCATTGGCCTTCGCCTACCTAGGGCTGCTCAAGCTTCGGGGCGAGCCCAATGTACTCCAAAGCTATGCGGGCGGATCAGCCGACGGATGCGATGGCATAGTTTTTAGTTCTGTTAGCAAGATTTAACGCCAATAGCGAATTTTATTGGCGTACCGCGTTTTAATTTACACCTCCTAAAAAACAAAAACGACAATGTACACTCTGATGATTGCTCTATTTATGCTTGGCTACGCAGCCATCGCCTTTGAGCACA
Organism: Flavobacteriales bacterium; assembly: GCA_002737315.1. GTDB lineage: Bacteria > Bacteroidota > Bacteroidia > Flavobacteriales > Schleiferiaceae > TMED14. The sequence goes on along the minus strand of NSIH01000005.1, from coordinate 2,306 downwards.
GCATAAAAATAGACAAAGCTGCCTCGGCGCTCATCACCGGCGTAGTCCTCTGGGCGGTCTACATTTTGGGCGGAACCGACGTTAACGAGGCGGAGATTCATTTGCTGGAGCACTTCGGTGAGATAGCATCGATTCTGTTCTTCTTGCTCGGAGCCATGACCATCGTCGAGGTTATAGATGCCCATCAAGGGTTTTCAGTCATCACCGAACGCATAAAAACCGACAAAATTGTGGTCCTTATGTGGACCCTTGGAATTCTCACCTTTTTTATGTCGGCAGTGCTCGACAACCTTACCACTGCGATTGTCATGGTCTCGCTGATGCGCAAGCTGATCAAGGACCAGCAGATTCGCTGGCTTTTTGGGGGGATTGTCATTATTGCTGCCAATGCTGGCGGAGCCTGGTCGCCCATTGGCGACGTCACCACCACCATGCTTTGGATCGGTGGCTACGTTTCGACGGTCAATCTTGTTTCGTCGATTTTTCTACCGGCTGTAGCGGTGCTATTGGCCCCCTTAGTGTACTTGACCTTTACCTTAAAAGGGCAAATTGATCGCCCAGAAACGGCGGTATCAGAGCATGAATCGGTATTAAGCAAGAGCGAAAAAAGTATGGTTCTCGCCTTTGGCCTCGGCGGTCTCTTGTTTGTACCCGTCTTTAAAACCCTTACCCATTTGCCCCCGTTTATGGGCATGATGCTGAGCTTGGGCGTTCTTTGGGTTGTTACGGACCTTTTGCACCGCAAAAAAGCAGCATCGGACCGAAGCAGTCTGGGAATTCTTGGAGTTATACGCCGCATTGACACTCCTTCGGTACTGTTCTTCTTGGGAATCCTGCTCGCGGTGGCCAGTCTTCAAACCGCGGGGCAACTCAAGGACCTCGCAAGCGGCCTTGATGCATCTTTTGACACCGGAACCGAGCTCGGCATTTACCTCGTGGGAGGAATTATTGGTCTGCTTAGCGCTATTATTGACAACGTACCCCTGGTAGCCGCCGCGATGGGGATGTACGACATGGTTCCCGGTACCTTCTTTAGCCAAGACGGCTTTTTTTGGGAGTACCTCGCCTTCACGGCCGGTACTGGCGGGTCCATACTAATTATCGGTTCTGCTGCAGGCGTTGCCGTTATGGGACTCGAGAAAATACCCTTTGGCTGGTACCTCAAGAAGATTTCATTTTTGGCCCTTCTCGGATACCTCGCGGGTATTGGGGTTTATGCCCTTCAAGGCTTGCTGGCCGGCGGTTAATAACTCTTTGACTTCGGCATTGAATTTGTTTCTAAGTATTCGGAATTTAGTGCCCTATGAAATTGACTTTTCTTCAAATTGAAATGGCTGCCGATGCAGCTCCCTTGACCGCTGCAGCCGAGCCGATCGCCGCAGAAAAAACCCTGACCATCATCGACCTCATGTTCTCGGGCGGTATTGGCGGTCAGTTAATCATGGGGTCCATGCTCCTGCTTTCGATACTGATGGTCTACCTCTTTGTAGACCGAGTGTCGGCCATCAAGCGGGCCAGCAAGCTCGACGACAAGTTCATGCGCGACATCAAGGACTTTATATCATCCGGCAACATGCAGTCCGCATTAAATACCTGCGAGCGCAGCGATACTCCGGTTGCCCGCATGATTGCCAAGGGAATTAAGCGCATAGGCAAGCCCCTTCAAGACATTTCAGCCTCTATTGAAAACCAGGGCAAGCTTGAAATCCAGCAGCTCGAGCGCAACATGCCCTACCTGGCAACCATTGCAGGAGGCGCGCCAATGCTCGGATTCCTGGGAACAGTTATCGGCATGATTCTCTCCTTTCGTGAAATGGCCCAAGCCGGTGCTGGGGTGCAGGTAGACGTGCTCGCCGAGGGTATTTATGTGGCATTGACCACCACCGTGGCAGGTCTTATTGTGGGAATTATTGCCTACTTCGCCTACAATTATCTAGTGATGCGGGTTGACTCGGTAATCTACAAAATGGAGGTCAACGCTACCGAGTTTCTCGACCTTCTTCACGAACCGATTTAGCCATGAATTTACGCAGCCGCAGCAAAGTCAGTGCGGAGTTCAGCATGGCGTCGATGACCGACCTCGTGTTTCTTCTTCTGATCTTTTTTATGCTCACCTCTACCCTGGTGACCAGCAGTGCATTGGATGTTATTCTGCCAAAGAGTAAGGCCCAAAGCGTCAATAAGGCATCCATTACCGTGACCATCGATGCAAACCTTAAGGTTAGTGTCAACGATGCGGTTGTGCCGATGGATCAGCTTGAGCTGCAACTGCTAAGTCTTGCAAGCCAGGACCCTGAGCGCTTGGT